>JBKJJI010000336.1:0-9217 GCA_046598115.1 Acidimicrobiia bacterium
CAACGATGGGTGGACGTGCACGAGGTCCGCGATGAGGGTCGGGGTCACGCGCTCGTCGTCGAGCGCAGCGCCGGCGAGCCCGGGCTCGCGCTGGTGGAGGGCACCCATCGCGTTGAAGAGGTGCGTCGCCACGGTCGCGCCCGCCTCGATCGCGGCACGGGCCGCGTCGTACGACGCGGTCGAGTGGCCGAGCGCGACGGTCACGCCGTCCGCGACCAGGCTTCGGATCGTCGTTCCGGTCGGGTCGGCTTCCGGTGCGAGGGTCAACAGACGCACGACGCCGGGGTAGCGCGCGAGCAGATCGGCGAGCCAGGCGCGATCGACCGGGGCGACGTGTGCCGGGTCGTGCGCGCCGGGCGCACCGCCGAGGAACGGGCCCTCCAGGTGGAGGCCGAGCGATGTCGAGACCCCGGGCGGCGCAGTGGCTACGGCGCGCGCCACGGTCATCACGCCGTCGTACCGGTCGCGGTCGCTGCTCACGATGGTCGGGCAGTGCGCGGTGACGCCGTGGGACGCGAGCACGGTCGCCACGCGACGCCACCCCTCCACGTCGGCGAGAGCGAAGTCATCAGAGCCGGTTCCGTTGCACTGCAGATCGACGTACCCGGGAGCGAGGATCACGTCGCCGACGTCGGTGGCGCCCGACGGCACCGGGCCGCGGCCCACGTCGACGATGCCGGCGTCGTCGAACGCGACCCATCCCGGCGTGAGCGCGGATCGTTCCCCGGGCGCCCCTTCGGTCCCCGTCGCTGGTCGACAGAGCGCCGAGGCGGCGAGAACGGTGGTCACCGCGCCCGGTGCTCGCGCTGCATCGCTCGACGGAGCACGAAGAGCCCCATGAGTGTGCGGGGGACGCGCCGGACGATCGACGTGCGCGACGGACGGCGTTCCGTGACGGTCACCGGGATCTCCTCGACGCCCAACCCCGCCCGTTCCGCCCGAATGACGAGCTCGGTGTCGAAGATGTCGCGGTCGAACCGGCACGCCTCGACGGGCGGCAGGACCGCCGCACGACGAAGCGCTTTCACGCCGTGCGTGTCGGAGACCCGGAGACGGAACAGCCCCCGGAGCAGTGTCGCGAACCCCCAGGTGACCGCGCGTCGTGCCACCGAGCGTTGATCGTCGGCACCGGGTGCCCGCTTCGATCCGACGACGAGCACCTCGTTCGTCTCGGTCCGGTCGCGCATCCCGTCGACGATCTCGCGGACCGTCTGGGCGAGGAGGACCTCCTCGTTGTGGGCGGGCAGCACGATCGTGAGGTGCACCTCAGGAGGCGCGGCCGGGGCGCGTGGCAACGGGTCGCAGCAGGGTCGTTCGACACACGACAGTAGAGTACGGCGCCCACGAGACCCCAGCGCGGAGCAGGACAGGAACGACGTGGCAGACATCCTGGCGGTGCACGCCGAAGCGCAGCCCGACGGCACCGCGGTCATCGTCGACGCCGCCGGAGGAGCCACGCCGTCGACGACGACGTTCGGTGCGCTCAACGCCACCGTGAACCGACTCGCGCACGCGTTCACGGAACTGGGTGTCGCACGGGGCGAACGCATCGTGTGGTGCGGGCCGAACTCGCTCGAGGTGCTCGTGGTCATCCACGCCGCGCGGAAGGCCGGGCTCACCGCGGTCCCGCTGTCGTACCGGTTCACGGCCGAGGAGATGGCCTACGTCGTCGACAACTCCGACGCGACGCTCGTCGTCGTCGACGCCGAGCAGGCGCCCCTGCTCGGCGAGGTCAGCCACCGGCTCCCCAAGGTCCGCAATTTCGTGGTGTTCGGGGGCGAGGTGCCGCCGGCGTTCCTGGCCTGGGACGACGTCCTCGACGGCCGGCCCGAGACGGAGCCGCCCGACACGACGAACGCGAGTGCCGGGTCGTCGATGATCTACACGTCGGGAACGACTGGGAAGCCCAAGGGCGCGCTCCGCACGACCACCGACGCCGAGACCGTGTTCGCGCTCCTCGGCGAGCTGCGCCTCCAGATGGGTGCGGAGGTCCACCTCACGACCGGCCCCCTGTACCACTCCGGCCCGCTCGCCTTCGCGACCATCAGCCACACGATGGGCTGCCCGCTGGTCGTGCTGCGCAAGTTCGACCCGATGGCGTGGCTGCGGCTGGTCGCCGAGCACCGGGTCACCAACACCTTCTCCGCGCCGACCCAGCTCAAGCGCATCGTGAGCCTCCCGTCCGGCGAGCTCGCTCGCGCCGACGTCTCGTCGATGCGCTGCCTCATCGCGAACGCGGCACCCGTGCCGTACGCGCTCAAGCAGGAGATCGTCGAGAAGCTCGGCGACGGGTTCCTCTACGAGGTCTACGGCTCGACCGAGCTCGGGGTCGTGACGGTGCTCACCCCCGAGGACCAGATCCGCAAGCCCGGTTCGTGCGGGAAGACGTACGGGCCCATCGAGGTGCGCATCGTGCGCGAAGACGGGACGGATGCCGACGTCGACGAGCCCGGTGAGCTCTTCATCCGCACCCGGCTCGCGATGGATGGCTACCACCGCACCTCGGAGCAGCTGTCGGAGCTGGCGCAGACCGACGACGAGCTCGGCTGGAAGTCGGTCGGCGACGTCGCGTCGGTGGATGCCGAGGGCTACCTCTCCATCCGCGATCGGCTGAAGGACATGATCATCTCCGGAGGCGTGAACATCTACCCGGCGGAGATCGAGGCCGTCCTGTACGGCCATCCAGCGGTCCTCGACGCAGCGGTCTTCGGGATCCCCGACGACGAGTGGGGCGAGTCCGTGTACGCGATCGTGCAGCCCAAGCAGGATCAGGAGATCGACGTCGCCGAGCTCGCCGAGTTCGTGGGCGCGCAGCTCGGCGGGTACAAGCGGCCTCGCGGCTACGAGGTGCGCGACCAGCTCCCGCGCACGGATGCCGGCAAGCTCCTCAAGCGGACGCTGCGCGACGAGTTCTGGGTCGATCGCGACCGCAGGGTCTGAACGCGCGTCGATGGCACGCACGCTCTCGGAACCCGAGTCGAAGGCGCTGCTCGCGGAGTACGACATCCCGACGGTGCCCGACGTGGTGGTCGCGACCGCAGCCGAGGCTGGCGCGGCCGCGTCCGACCTCGGGTATCCGGTCGTGCTCAAGCTGGCGGGCGACGGGATCGCGCACAAGACCGAACGGGGCCTCGTGCGGCTCTCCCTCGGCGATGAGGCGTCGGTCGTCGCGGCCGGGACGGAGCTGCTCGCCGCCGCGACGTCTGCCGACGGCGCGGTCGCACTGCTCGTCTCGCCGATGCTGCGAGCGACCCGCGAGCTGATCGCGGGGCTCCACGACGATCCGCAGTTCGGGCGGTGCGTGATGGTCGGCATCGGCGGCGTCCTCGCCGAGGCACTCGGCGACGTCGCCTTCCGCCTCGCACCGCTGGAGTCGGTCGACGCCTCGGAGATGCTCGACGACCTCCGTGGTCAGGCGCTGCTCGGGCCGCTCCGGGGTGAGCCCGGCCTCGATCGAACCGCCATGGAGCGGGTGCTGCTCGGTCTCAGCCGGCTCGCGCTCGACCGGCCCGACATCGTCAGCGTCGACGTGAACCCCATGCTGCTCGTCGACGGTCTCCCCGTCGCAGTGGATGCGCTCGTCGAGGTGGCGACGTGACCTTCGGTCCGGAGCACTTCGCGGCGCTGTTCGAGCCCCGCGGCGTCGTCGTGGCGGGGGTCTCGAGCCACCCGGCCAAGTTCGGCTTCGTCGCGTTGCACAACCTGCTGACGCAGGGGTTCTCCGGCGGCGTCTACGGCACGAACCGGGACGGGGGAGAGGTGCTCGGTGTGCCGCTGCACGTGTCGATCGACGACCTCCCGTCGGATGCCGTCATCGACCTGGTCTTCGTCTGCACGCCGGCGGCGGCGAACGCCGAGGTGCTCCGCGCGTGCGCGCGACGGGGGATCCGCGCCGCGTTCGTGACCTCAGGCGGCTACGCGGAGGCGGGCGAGGAAGGGCTCGCCGCCGAAGCGGAGCTCGTGGCGCTCGCCGACGAGCTCGGGATCCTGCTCGCCGGCCCGAACGGCCAGGGCCTGGTGTCGACACCGGTCGGGTTGTGTGCGCAGATCGTGGCGCCTTACCCGCCGCGCGGCGCGATCGGCATCGTCAGCCAGTCCGGCAACTTCGTGTCGTCGTTCCAGAACTTCTCTCGCGCGTCCGGCATCGGTGTCAGCCGCGCGGTCTCCGCGGGGAACGCGGCGGCGCTGACCGTCCCCGACGTCCTCGAGTACTACGCACGCGACGACGAGACGTCGGTCGGCCTCGCCTACGTCGAAGGCATCGCCGACGGGGTCGGGTTCGCGCGCCGCCTCGGCGCGGTCGTCGCGGAGAAGCCGGTCGTCCTCCTCAAGGGAGGCGCGACGGCCGGAGGGCAGCGCGCGGCGGCGTCGCACACAGGCGCGCTGGCGAGCGACGACCGCGTCTTCGACGGGATGTGCCGGCAGGCCGGCGCGACGCGCGCCGATAGTGTCGAGGAGGCCTTCGACGCGGCGGCGGCCTTCGCGACACAGCCCCTCCCTGCGGGTCCGCGGGTCGCGGTGCTGACGACCGCGGGCGGCTGGGGAGTGGTCACGGCCGACGCCATCACGCGATCCGAGCTCGAGCTCGTCGAGCTGCCGGCGGAGCTGCGCGCCGCGATCGACGAGCGACTCCCGCCGCGCTGGAGCCGCAACAACCCGATCGACCTCGCGGGTGGGGAGACACGCGACACGATCCCTGAGGTCCTCGAGTTGGTGGCGCAGAGCCCCGGCATCGACGCCGTCGTCTACCTCGGCATCGGGATCCAGTCGAACCAGGCGCGCCTGATGCGTGAGGGACGGTTCGCCTCCGACGAGGGGATCGAACGGATCGTGGCGTACCACGAGCGCCAGGACGCGCGCTTCGCGGCTGCCGCCGACGCCGTGTCGAGCGCGAGCGGCAAGCCCGTGCTCACCGCGACGGAGCTGGCCCTCGCCGACCCCGCGAACTCCGGGCCGGCGACGGTGCGCGCGACTGGTCGGTACTGCTTCCCGACGGGACCACGTGCGGTCCGAGCGCTGGAGCACCTCTGGCGGTACGCCCGTCATCGGCAGCGTCGCGTGGAGCCGTGAGCCCGACCCGCACCATGGCCGTGGTGCTCGCGCTCGTCGGTGTCGCGTGTGCGGGGCTCGCGTTCACGAAGGGAGACGACGCGCTCGCTCCATCGGCCCGGTCCTCGGCCGACCTCCAGGCTCCCGCGTGGTCGGCGCGGCGTGTGCCCCAACCGATCGTCGACGCGGTCGGTGCCCAGCGACTCCAGGCTGCGCTCACCGATGCAGTCGGCGACGTCCCGGCTTGTGTGGTCGTCGATGCCGGCGGTGCTGCGATCGCATCCATCGGCGCCGATCTGCCCCTGATCCCCGCGTCGACGCAGAAGATGCTCACGGCGGCCGCAGTGCTCGCGGTGGTCGGCCCCGACGCCACCCTGCAGACGAGGGCCATGGTTGCGGCCGCGCCGACCGAGGGTTCTCTCGAGAAGCTCTTCCTCGTCGGTGGCGGTGACCCGCTGCTCGGGACGCCGGCACTCCAGGCGGAGCTCGACGGCGCGGCGGACACGCGCGGCACTGTGATCACGCCGCTGGCGACCCTCGCAGACGGCATCGTCGCGGCCGGCGTCGAGCGCATCCCCGGCGGGATCGTCGCCGACGACGCGCGCTACGAGGTGCTGCGCTACCTGCCGACGTGGAAGGACTCCTACCGCACCGATGGCCAGGTCGGTCCGGTGGGGGCGCTCACCGTCGATCGCGGCTTCCGGGTGTTCCGGCCCGTGCCGAACCCGGTCGAGGACCCCGGTCTGTACGCCGCCGAGCAGCTCGCCGTGATGCTCGCCGAGCGCGGCGTCACCATCGGCCGCACGCCCACGCGGGGCAGCGCTCCGGCCGACGCCGTGGAGGTGGCAGCCGTCTCGTCCCCACCGGTCGCCGACGTGGTCGCGACCGTCATCCGCACGAGCGACAACCTCGGGGCCGAGATGCTGTTGCGCGAGCTCGGCGTGCGGATCTCCCAGGCCGGGACGACGGCCGCAGGGGCCGCGGCGCTCACGGCCGAGCTCGCCGAGCTCGGGCTCGACCCGACGGGCGCCGTGGTGGTCGACGGGTCGGGCCTCGACCGCGGCGACCGGACGACGTGTCGCCTCCTCGTCGGGGCCGTCGGGCTGGGCGCCCGACCGGAGTTCGCAGCCCTCTGGACCGGCCTGCCGGTCGCTGGGCAGTCCGGGACCCTGATCGACGAGTTCCGGGGCACAGCGCTCGAGGGCAAGCTCCGGGCGAAGACGGGATCGCTCGACGGGGTGACTGGCCTCGCGGGTCTCGTCGACGTGGGCCGGTCGCTGCGCTTCGCCTTCGTGGCCAACGGCGCATTCACGGAGCGGGGCGGGATCGACCTCCGGGCCCGCATCGCGGCGGTCATCGCGACCTATCCCGACGCGCCGCCGGCCGACACCCTCGTCCCCGGACCGCGTGCTGTCGCATCCCCCTAGACTCGCTCCCGATGTCCGACACGACCACTGCACCTGCGGCCGCGTCTGCGGGCGCGCCCTTGCCCCAGCTCGTGCTGGAGCTCAAGGAGCTGGTCGTCGACTACGTCAAGCAGGAGACGGTGGTCCCGCTCCGCCAGCTCGGCCGTTACCTCGCCTTCGGGGTGATGGGCGCGTTCCTGCTCGGTCTCGGAGTGGTCCTCCTCGGCGTGGGCGGGCTGCGGGCGTTGCAGACCGAGACCGGCACCACCTTCACCGGCAACTGGTCGTGGGCGCCCTACGGCATCGTCGTCGTCGCCATGCTCCTCGGCGGCGCACTCACCTGGAAGAGCCGCCGCGACTGGCGCGACCGTTCGCCCGACCGTTCGCCCGACCGTTCGCCCGACCGTTCGCCTGAGAATGCGGAGGACCGATGAGCTCGAGACCGACCACCCAGCGCCCGATCACCAGGGCCGACATCGAGTCGAAGCTCCGTGAGATCCAGGGCGGCACCGAGGCCGGCGCCGACGCCGCGAAGGGGGCGGGGATCGCTGCCGTCGTCGGGCTCGCGCTGCTCGGCGTCCTCGTCGCGTACCTCCTGGGGCGTCGTCGCGGCAGGAAGCGCCGGACGGTCGTCGAGATCCGCCGGATCTGAGACCCGGATCTGAGGCTCGTGTACCAGCTCATCGTCCGGCTCTCGCGGACCGGCCTCCGCCGGGGGACGCGCGACGGCTCGCAGGCCTGGCTCTGGGTCGGGCTGGCTGCGACCGCGGTGCGTGTGCTGCGCCGGTTGCTCGCCGAGCCCGGCGCCGTCGAGCGCTTCGAGCTGCGACCCGGCGAGGCGGTCGAGATCCGAACCGTTCGCCCGCCTGCGGAGTGACGGTCACGCGACCGGCGACAGCCCAACCGGTGAGGGGCCGATGAAGATCACGTTGCGCAACCCCCGGCGCGAGCTCGAGGTCGATGGTCCCATGACGGTCGTCGCGCTGCTCCAGCGGCTCGAGCTCAACCCCGAGTCCGTGCTCGTCATCGCGGGTGACGAGCTCGTCCCGCGCGACGCCCGACTCGACGACAGCGCCGTCGTGGAGATCCGGCCCGTGATCTCGGGTGGTGCCCAATGAAGTGCCGGGTGTGTCGCGGCCCCGCCGTGATCGACATCCGTCGTCACAACGCCGCCTTCTGCCCCGACCACCTCGTCGCACACTGCCAGGAGCAGGTGCGGCGCGCCGTGCACGAGTTCGACATGTTCACGCCCGATCACCGCATCCTGGTCGCCGTCTCCGGCGGGAAGGACTCGCTCGCGCTCTGGGACCTGCTCGTCGGGCTCGGGTACGAGGCCCACGGTCTCTACCTCGGTCTCGGGATCGGCGGGTACTCCGACGAGTCGGGTCGCTACACGCGGAAGTTCGCAGAGGAACGTTCGCTGCCACTCCACATGGTGGAGCTCGGGGAGGAGTTCGGCTTCACGATCCCGGACGCGGCTGCGACCGCGCACCGGTCCCCGTGCGGCTCGTGCGGCCTGTCGAAGCGACACCTCTTCAACCGGCACGCGATCGAGCTCGGCTACGACGTCGTCGCGACGGGGCACAACCTCGACGACGAGGCCGCCGTCCTGCTCGGCAACGTGCTGCGATGGGACGTCGGGTACCTCGGCCGACAGCACCCGGTACTGCCCGCGGCCGAGGGGTTCGCGCGCAAGGTCAAGCCGCTCGTGCGCATGGGCGAGCGCGAGATGGCTGCGTACTGCATCGTGCGGGGCATCGACTACCAGGTCGAGGAATGCCCGATGGCCGCGGGGAACCGCCACCTCGGGTACAAGGAGATCCTCAACGCGCTCGAGGACCGCTCGCCGGGGTCGAAGGCATCGTTCATGTTCGGGTACCTCGCGCGCGGGCACGCCCGGTTCCACGACGACACGGTCGAGGAGCGCGCCGACCTCGTGCCGTGCACGTCGTGCGGGGCGCCGACACCGGGCGGCGTCTGCGCGTTCTGCAAGCTGCGCGAGCGCGCGTCGTGACCACCCCGGCTCCGCGCGGCCCGTTCCGGCCCGGCGACAACGTGCTCCTCATCGACAACAAGCGTCGCCGACACCTCGTCGCGCTCGCGACGGGTGGGGAGTTCCACACCCACGCTGGCGTGTTGCGTCACGACGACCTCATCGGTCAGCCCGACGGCACCACTGTCCGCACGACGAAGGGCGCGCGTCTCGTCGGCCTGCGCCCGACGCTCTCCGAGTACATCCTGGAGATGCCGCGCGGCGCGCAGGTGATCTATCCGAAAGACCTGGGCCCGATCCTCCTCCAGGCCGACGTGTTCCCGGGTGCGCATGTGCTGGAGTCGGGCGTCGGTTCGGGCGCCCTGACGATGGCCCTCCTGCGCGCGATCGGGCCGACCGGTTCCCTCGTGGGTTACGAGCTGCGCGACGATTTCGCCGACCGCGCGCGCCGGAACGTGGAACGGATGCTCGGCGACGACCTCCCGTTGCGGGTGGAGGTGCGCGACGTCTACGAGGGCATCGCCGAGACCGACCTCGACCGCGTCCTCCTCGACCTCCCGGAGCCGTGGCGCGTCGTCGAGCACGCGGCCGGGGCGTTGCTCCCGGGCGGGATCCTCCTGGCGTACCTCCCGACGATCCTCCAGGTCGCGCGCCTGCACGAGGCGATCACGCATCGCCTCGAAGCGCTCGGCGGCGTGCAGTCCGTCGGCGTGTCGTCGTCGGTGACGATGGACGGCAACAACAGTAACGATCCGATCTGGGTCGAGGA
>JBKJJI010000387.1:0-7567 GCA_046598115.1 Acidimicrobiia bacterium
TCGGTACGCACACCTGGCCGTCGACGATCTCGTACGTCGTGCTCGGAGGCGGAGCGAGGTCCTGCTCGACCCAGGCGCTCAGGTCGAGCAGCGCCTGCTGGAGGACGCCCGCGTAGGAGACGACGCGGGTGGTCCGCACCGGGCGGGGGTCGTCGGATCCCACGTGCGGCGAGGTGTGCATCGCGCGGTCGACGAACCAGATCCGGTACTGCTCGTCGAGGCGCGGCCCGAACGCATCCTCCACCAGCGAGCGGTACCAGTCGCCCTGCCATGGGCACGACGCCTCGTCCATCATCGAGTTCACCACGATCATCTTCCCCGCGAACCGGCCCGACTGGATGGAACCTCCACCCTGGCGGGCATAGCGCTCACCCAGCAGCGCGGGTCGCTGCGGGTAGATCGGCGCGCCCCCGGTCCGGAACTGGTCCCATACCGCGAACTCCGGTCCGGGGACCTGGTGGCGGTGATACGTCTGGGTCGCGAGGTACACCGCGTTGTCGATCGACACCGCGTCACCGGCCCGGATCGCTGCCATGGCCTCGGAGTGCACCTCGCCGAACCCTGTGATGACAAGGTCGCCGACGACGCCCGACACGTGCATCACGTGCCCGGCGGCACCCCCGCTCGTGAACGTGAGCGACGCGCCCTGCAGCTTGCCGTCGGGCAGGCTCGCGAGCCGCAGCGCGGCCGGCAGTTCGGTCTCGCTGTCGCCGAACATCGCCGACATCGACATCGGGAGGCCCAGCTCGGCTCCCTCCGACCGCATCACCACCTGGCTGATCGTCGTCTCGTGCCGGACCCGGGCGCGCACGAGCGAGTCGGGGGGATCGGCGCCGAGGTAGCCGGGCACGTTCCAGAAGTCGTCGAAGTACCCGGGGTCCCACTTCACGATGTTGTCGACGAGACTGCAGAACACTCCGGTGTACCCGAGCGCGATCCGCTGCACGTCGAACCAGGCGAGGGGCGGGAACCCCATGCGCGTCACCTCGGTGAGCGCCTCGCGCTCCTCGACGTCGAGGCCCGCGAACATGTCGCCGCTCCCCCCCGGTTCGAGCGCGTCGACGATCGCCGGGAACTTGTCCCAGAGCACGCGCATCGCATGCGCCTGCACCGTGAAGAGGCTGGGCAGGCTGACGACCGAGCCGTGGACGAACGGGACGGCGCCGTCCCAGACGTCGATCTCGTTCTCGAAGCACCCCATCGTCTTGAACGCGCCACCGCTGCCGCCGTAGACGTACCCGTAGGGCCGGTGCTCGCCGTACATCTCGGCGGCGACGATGCGCGAGTACCGCGCCGTCGCCGCGCTCGCGCGGTAGCCCACGATCGTCGCGTCGTCACCGGGGAACATCACCGTGCGACCCTGGTTCGACTCCACGAGGTAGGCGCCGCTCGCGATGGCGAACTGGAGGCCCGCGCCGATCATCGGGCCGAGGACGGCTGGCGCGGCGTGCTCGGTGCCCGAGATCGGCATCAGCGGCTGGAAGAACCGGCCCTCGTAGCGCTTCGCAGGCGGGAAGTAGAGGGAGAACCGGAGGTCCGTCCCCTCGAAGCCGCCGTGGACGTAGCGGTGGCGGACCGGCTCGTCCCGCCACTCGTCGACGTCGACGTAGGGGGCGTCGTACAGCGGATCACGGGAGCCCGGCTTTCGAGCCGGGGTCCGAGCGGTCGCGCTCATGGTCGCCTGCCCTCCTCGGGGTGCGCGTCACCGGACTGTCCGAGCGAACCGCTTGACCTTTACAGCCACAAGCCATAGACATACACCGTATTCGGGCGACTGTACATACGTTCGGGAGTCCGTACCGAGGCGATCGAAACACAACGGGGGATGTTCCATGCGCAAGCTGTTGGCGATGACGGTCGTGCTCGGGTTGCTGGGCACCGGAGTCGGGGCGGCGTCCGCGTCCACCCCGCGGGCCGGCGAGGACACCCTCGGCGTGTCGAAGAAGGAGATCAAGCTCGGCATCACCTACGTCGACCTGTCGAACCTCGGCGACTCCATCGACATCGTGCTCGGCGACTGGGCCCAGATGTACGAAGCTGTCATCGCCGACCTCAACAAGAAGGGCGGTGTCAACGGCCGCAAGATCGTGCCCGTGTTCGCGCCCGTCGAGCCGGTCGGCACCGTCCCGGCCCAGGAAGCCTGCGTGAAGCTCACCGAGGACGAGCAGGTCTTCGCGGTGACCGGCTTCTTCCTCGCCGACGCGCCGGCGTGCTACGTCGACCAGCACGAGACGCCGCTCGTGGGTGGCATCAAGACGGAGGAGCTCGTCGCCCTGGCCAAGGCGCCGTGGTTCTCGCTCGAGCCCGACGACCAGGTGTTCCGCCAGGTCATCGACGCGCTCGCGGCTGACGGTGCGTTCAAGGGCAAGAAGCTCGGGATCGTCGTCGACGCGCAGTTCCAGGGCCTGTACGACGACGTCATCGAGCCTGCGCTGAAGCGCAACAAGGTGAGCGGCACCGTCGCCAACATCACCGGCACAATCGGCGACGATGTCGCCGCCGAGCAGCAGTCGGGCGTCATCGCCGAGCGCTTCCGCTCCGACGGGATCAACAAGGTGCTGCTCGTGGGCACGACCATGGTCCAGTTCGCGAACGCACTCGCGAAGACCGACTACCGCCCGCAGCTGCTCGTGACGTCGGAGAACAACCTGCGCGCGTACATCTTGAACGCGGGGAGCGACCTCTCGGTCATCGAGGACGCGTTGAGCGCCGGACCGTCCATCGACTTCAACGACCCCGCGCTGCAGAAGTGCTTCGCGGTCGTCGAGAAGGCGACGGGCTACACCATCGTGGAGAACGCGCCGGAGAGCGAGCCCCAGTACCGCCAGACCTCGCAGATCGTCTGCCGGTTGACGACACTCTTCGCGGAGATCGCCGAGGCGGCGGGCAAGAAGCTGACCCGCACGTCGTTCGGCAAGGCACCGGCGAAGGTCGGCAAGTTCGAGGTCCCCGGCTCGGGGACCATCGTCTACAACAAGAAGACGGGTGCCTTCGAGCAGCCGGTCCACATCTACCGGTTCGACCCGGACCTCCAGCTCGCCGTGCCCGACGAGAAGCCGCTGGCTTGAGGCCCGGAACGCCGGAACAGAGGACCGCGAGCGCAACTCCGGCGATCCGTCGAACGTGAACGCCGAAGGCGAGGGGACCGCGGCCGAGGCGGCGCAGGAGGCTGCGCAGCTCGCGGTCGCGGTCCTCCAAGCCGAGGCCGAGCGAGAGGCCGCGCAAGCGGCGGCGGCGGAACCGGTCCTCTTCCCCGACGACCTCCTCCCGGGCGTCGGGACCGAGGTCACCCTGCGCGAGTCGCTGCGCATCGGCGGGATGGCGACGTTCGTCATCCTGCTCCTCCTCAACTCCCTCGACGAGCTCGAGGCCGCGACGCTCGCCGTGCTCGCGCCCGACATCCGCGACGCGTTCGGGGTCGGCGACGGCGTGATCGTCTTCCTCGCGGGTGCATCCGGCGCGTTCCTCGTCCTCGGGGCGCTGCCCATGGGGTGGCTCGCTGACCACTACCGACGACCGCCGATCATCGGGTGGGCGAGCATCGTGTTCGGCGTGTTCGTCGCGGCGTGCGGGATGGTGGGCAACGCGTTCCAGCTCTTCTGGGCCCGCCTCGGCGTGGGGATCGCGAAGTCGAACACCCTGCCGGTCCAGGGCTCGCTCATCGCCGACACCTACCCGATCGGCGCCCGCGGGCGCATGAGCGCCGCGAACGCCATGGGCGGCCGACTCGCCGGGACCCTGAGCCCGGTGGTCGTGGGCGGGATCGCGGCCATCGCCGGAGGGGTCAACGGGTGGCGGTGGCCCTATTACGTCCTCGGCATACCGGTCGCAGTGCTGGCCGTGCTGGCGTTCCGCCTGCGCGAGCCGCCACGAGGGCAGTTCGAGAAGCAGGACGTCCTCGGCGAGGTGATCGAGGACGAGACTCCGGCGCCGATCTCGATGGAGGCCGCGTTCGCACGACTCTGGCAGATCCGCACGATGAAGACGGTGATCCTCGCGTTCGGGTCGATCGGGTTCGGGCTGTTCACGACGCAGGTCCTCGCCAACCTCTTCATGGAGGACCAGTACGGCACGAAGACGTTCGAGCGCGGGGTGCTCGGCACGATCGGCGGGCTCGCGGTTTTGTGCGTCCTGCCGTTCGCCGGAGGCTGGTACGACCGGCTCTACCGGGAGAACCCCGCACGCGCACTGCGTCTCGTCGGCTTGATGATCCTGCCGGCCGCGCTCTTCACCCCACTCCAGTACTTCGCGCCGAACGTCGTCCTCTTCACGATCCTCGGCATCCCGCAGCTCGTCCTCCTCACCGTCGCGTTCACGATGGTCGGCCCGGTGACGCAATCGATCGTCCCCTACCGGCTCCGCGGCCTCGGCGTCGCGCTCAGCTCCATCTACATCTTCCTCGTCGGCGCGACCGGTGGCTCGCTGCTCTCGGCGCTCCTGGCCGACGAGTTCGGTCCGCGCACTGCCGTCCTCGCCATCGTCATCCCGTCGACGGTGATCGGCGGAGCGATGATCATGCGCGGCGCGAAGTTCATCCGCAACGATCTCTCCCTCGTGGTCGCCGAGCTGCGCGAGGAGATGGCCGAGCACGAGCGCCGGGTCCGCGCCCCCGACGACGTCCCTGCGATCCAGCTCGCCAACGTCGACTTCTCCTACGGTCCGGTCCAGATCCTCTTCGGCGTGAACCTGGAGGTGCGCCGGGGTGAGGTGCTCGCCCTGCTGGGCACCAACGGAGCGGGCAAGTCCACCATCCTGCGCGTCCTCGCCGGGCTCGGAACCCCCGCACGGGGGGTCGTCCGCCTCCACGGTCGCACGATCACCTACGCCACCCCCGAGCAGCGCACCCGCATGGGCATCCGCACGCTCATGGGCGGCCACGGCGTCTTCCCAGCGATGACCGTGCACGAGAACCTCGAGATGGCGGCGTTCCTGTACCGAAGCAACGATGCCGACTTCGCGCGACGGCTGGACCGTGCCTACGACCTGTTCCCCGCACTCGTCGAGAAGCGTCGCGACGCCGCATCCACGCTCTCGGGCGGCCAGCAGCAGATGCTGGCGCTGGCGATGACACTCGCGCACGATCCCGAGGTGCTGGCGATCGACGAGCTGTCGCTCGGCCTCGCCCCCATCCTCGTCGAGGAGCTGCTCTCCGTCATCGAGCGACTCAAGGCCGAGGGCATGACCATCATCCTGGTCGAGCAGTCGCTGAACGTCGCGCTGTCGGTCGCAGACCAGGCGATCTTCCTCGAGAAGGGCCAGGTGCGCTTCAGCGGTCCCGCGGCCGAGCTCACCGGACGCGACGACCTCGCGCGTGCGGTGTTCTTCGGCGACGACGGCGGCTGACGGCTCCCGTGCTCGCGACTTGGTTCACCTCGCAGCTCCTCTTCGACGGGCTCATCGACGGCCTCGTCATCGGACTGCTGGCGATCGGCGTCGTACTCGTGTACCGGTCGACGCAGGTCATCAACTTCGCCGTGGGGAGCATGGGGCTCGTCGGTGCGAGTCTCCTCGCGCTCCTGACGATCAACTTCGGCACGCCCTTCTGGCTCGCCGCCATCGCCGCGCTGGTGGTCGGGACGCTGTTCGGTCTGGCGATGGAGCTGATGGTGGTCCGGCGGCTCTTCGAGGCACCGCGCGTCATCATGCTCGTCGCGACGATCGGCATCTCGGGGCTCGCATTCGCGATGGTGACCGCGTACCCCGACCTCGACGACCTCAGCGCGCCCTACCCCGTCCCGATCACGAAGACCTGGAGCGACGTCGCCGGGGTACGCATCTCGGGCGCGCAGCTTGCGATCCTCCTCGTCGTCCCGGTGGTGACGATCGCGTTCAGCTGGTTCCTCAACCGGACGCTGATGGGACGCACGGTCAAGGCTTCGGCCGAGAACCGGGACCTCGCGCGCCTCCAGGGGATCAACCCGAAGCTCGTCTCGTCCGGGGTCTGGGCGATCGCGGGGTTCCTCGCCACGCTCACGATGATCCTCATCGCGGGCGAGGGCGGCTCCTCGAGCGACCTCCCGACGCTCGGTCCGAACACCATGGTCCGCGCGCTCATCGCCGCGGTGATCGCCGGGATGGTGTCGTTCCCCCGGGCGATGCTCGCGGGCGTCGCGATCGGCGTCCTGCAGTCGGTGATCAACTTCAACTTCCTCGACAAGCCCGGTCTCATCGATGGGCTGCTCCTCCTCGTCGTGCTCGTGGCGATCGCGCTCCAGAGCCGCCGCAGCGGCCAGGAGGAGACCCGCACGTTCTCGTTCACACCGAAGATCCGCGCGATCCCGGAGCAGCTCCGCGACGTGTGGTGGGTCAAGCGTCTCAACGTGCTCGTCTTCGGCGTGCTCGTCGCCGTCGCGGTCGCCGTGCCGCTGGTGATCACGGCTCCCTCGAAGCACCTTCTCTACGCGACGATCGGGTGCTTCGCCATCTGTGCACTCTCGCTCACGGTCCTCACCGGCTGGTCGGGCCAGCTCTCGCTGGGACAGATGACCTTCGCCGGCATCGGTGCGCTCCTCGCCGCGGCGTTCACCCGCGGCTTCAAGGCCGACCTCGTCATCGTGGACCTCGACTTCTCGTCGTGGCCGTTCGCCCTCTCGATCATCGTGGCCGTCTTCTTGACGGCCGGTGTCGCTGTCGTCGTCGGCACCGGAGCCTTGCGGATCCGCGGCCTCCTCCTCGCGGTGAGCACCTTCGTCTTCGCGGTCACCGCCCAGCAGTACCTGTACCGCCAGCCGATCCTCTCGGGTGGGGCAACGACTGTCGTCTCGTTCCCTCGCGACTCGATCCTCGGCCTGGACCTCTCGTCGCAGCGATCCTTCTACTGGTTCGTCCTCGCGATCCTCGTCGTCGCCGTCGCCGTCGTGAGCCACCTCCGCCGCACGGGCATCGGTCGCACGACCGTTGCGGTGCGCGACAACGCCGACGGCGCCGCTGGCTACACGGTCGGGAATGCGTCGACGAAGCTCCGCGCCTTCGCCATCGCAGGTGGGTTGGCCGGCCTCGGCGGTGCCCTCCTCGGTGGCGTGCTCGAGAGCGTGCCGTTCGGGGAGCGTCACTTCCTCGTCGGCGACTCGCTCCAGCTGGTGTCGATCGTCGTCATCGGCGGGATCGCCTCGCCCATGGGTGCGGTGCTCGGCGCGTTGTGGGTCGTCGGCATGCCCTCGATCTTCCCCGGCAATGAGCTCATCCCGCTCCTCACGTCGAACCTCGGACTCCTCCTCCTGCTCCTCTACTTCCCCGGCGGGTTCGTCCAGATCGCGTTCTCCTTCCGCGACGCACTGTTCGGAAGGGCCGCCGCCCGTCGGGAGCTCGTTCCGACGACCCGTCGGGTCGAGACGCCACCGATCCTCCAGCGGTCGGCCCGACCCCCGGTGGCGATCGACGTCCCCGCCCTCGAGGTCGTCGACGCGCACGTCCGGTTCGGTGGGATCCAGGCCGTCGACGGCGTGTCGCTCACGGTGGGGACCGACGAGATCGTCGGCCTCGTCGGGACGAACGGCGCGGGCAAGTCCACGCTGATGAACGCCATCGGCGGCACGCTGTTGCCGCTGACTGGGACGCGGCACGTCGC
>JBKJJI010000429.1:0-4134 GCA_046598115.1 Acidimicrobiia bacterium
GCCACCTCGTCGCCCATCGCGACGAGGTGGAGGGCACCGCCGTCGACGACGACCTCCGTCACCGAGGCGTGCGCCGGCGAGCACGTTCCGCAGCCAGGCCACCCGGGCCTCCGCATCGTCGTCCCGCGCGGCGATCTCCCCCACCGCGTCGAGCACCTGCGGATCAGAACCCCAGTGGGCCGCCAGGGGTGCTGCCGTCTCCCGCGCCCGTCGCAGCGGCGAGGTGAGCACCGCCACGGGCGGCGCCCCACCGAGGAGGTCGACGAGCCGGGCGGCCTGGCCGTGCCCGTGGTCGTCGAGGCCGGCGTCGGGGGCCAAATCCCAGTTCTCGGTGGGTCGCGCGTGACGGACGAGGCGGAGGCGGGTCATCGGCCAGGCACCGTACCCCGACGGCTCCACCTCCCCGATCTGCAACGTCCGATCGGTGTTATCCGATTCGGGCAGCACCCTGCCGAACCAAACACTGGAGGAACCCATGCGACGCCCCTTCGTCCTCGCGACCGCACTCGCCGCCGAGCTCGCCGTCGGCACGCTCGTCATCGCTCCGGCAGCATCCGCCCAGGAAGCAGCCCCCGGTCCCGGCGCCGTCGAGACCGGTCGGGCCGAGACGCCGCCGCCGTCCGACCTGCCTGCACCCGACCCGGCTGCACCCGAGCCGGCCGACCCGACGCCCGTGCGGACGGGCCGCAGTGAGCCGACGCCCCCGACCTCCGAGCCCGACGCCCCCGACGCGGACCCCGGCACCACTTCCGACGCTGCCTCCGGTCCGGTGCGCTCGGGTCGTCTCGACGCGACGGCCACCGAGACGTCGACCCGAACGGCGCCGTCGCTCCCGCGCTCGCCACGGGCGTCGGACGATGCCCCGTCGGGCCGGACCCCGACCACGGGACGCCGCCCCGGTCCCGCATCGAGCGAGCCTGCGTCGACCCATGCACCCGCCGGCACCGCAGCGCCACCGGCGGCGCCACCCGCACCGGCGATGCCCACGAGCCATGTCGTCGTCGCGGGCGACCACCTCTGGGCCATCGCCGCGCAGCGGGTCGCCGCGTCGAGCGGCCGGGCCGTCGCCGACCTCATGGCGCGCGACGTCGTCACCTACTGGGTGCAGGTCTGCATGACGAACCGCCCGCACCTCCGCTCGGGGAACCCGAGCCGGATCTACCCCGGTGAGGTCGTCGAGCTACCTCCGATCGATTAGGCGATCGAGGGGGCAGTCGCCTAGGGGCTCAGGGATCGCGGGGAAGGCCGAGGACGCGCTCGCCGATGATGTTGCGTTGGATCTCGCTGGTGCCACCAGCGATGGTGAGGTTGCGGTTGAACAGGAAGCCGCGGCTCCAGGTCTGGCCGTCACCTTCGGCGACCGCTCCCTCGATGCCCACGATGCGGAGGCCGACCTCCTGCACGAGCTGGTCGTGCTCCACGCCCAGCAGCTTGCGGACCGATGCCTCGGAGCCACTCGGATCGGCGCCCGCGAGCGCAGCGAGGGTGAGACGGTAGCCGAGGCAGCTCAGCGCGTGGGCGCTCGCGACGAGCCCACCCACCTCGTCCAGCACGAGCGGATCGCCGCCGAGGCCACGCGCGTCGATCGCCTTGAGGATCTGCTCGAGCCCGTGCCCGAAGCTCATCCCGCCACCCATGAACACGCGCTCGTTCGCGAGCGTCGTGCGTGCCGCGCGCCAGCCGTCGTGCTCGGCGCCGACGAGGCAGTCGTCGGGGAGGAACGCGTCGTCGAAGAACACCTCGTTGAACATCGACTCACCTGTGAGCTCGCGCAATGGGCGGATCGTCAAACCTTCGGTGTGCTTCATATCGACCATGAAGCACGAGATGCCGTCGTGCTTGGCGGCGTCGGGGTTCGTGCGGGCGAGCAGGATCCCCCAGTCGGCGAACTGCGCCATCGAGGTCCAGACCTTCTGGCCGTTCACGATCCAACCACCCTCGACGCGCGTCGCCTTCGTCGAGAGGCTCGCGAGGTCCGACCCCGCGCCCGGCTCGCTGAACAGCTGGCACCACGACACGTCACCGCGCAGGGTGGGCGGGATCCACCGCTCCTGCTGCTCGCGAGTCCCGTACATGATCACCGGGGGAAGCGCCCAGCCGCCGATCGTGATCCCCGGGCGCGCCACCTTCGCGGCCCGGAACTCCTCCTCGATGACGACCTGCTCGAGTGCCTTCGCGCCCCGACCCCACGGCTCCGGCCACGTGGGCACGATGTAGCCGGCATCGGCGATCCGGCGGCGTTGCTCGCCGGCCGGGAGCTCGGCCACCTCGGCGAGGAAGGCGCGAACCTCGGCCCGCGCCGCATCACCTGCGTCACCGAGATCGACGGTGAGCGCTCGCCGCGTGCCGTCGAGGGCGAGCCGCGCGACTCCCACCCGCCACGACGACGGGGAACCCAGGAGGGCCTGACTCGCGATTGCCCGCTTCAGGTACGCGTGGGCATCATGCTCCCAGGTGAAGCCGATGCCACCGAGCACCTGGATGCAGTCCTTGGCGTTCACGAACGCCGCGTCGACCGCGAGTGCGATCGCCGACGCCGCCGCGAGCGCGCGCTCGGCACCGTCGGCGTCCTCGCACGCGCGCGCCGCGTCCCATGCCGCGGCACGGGCGAGCTCGACGCGGGCGATCATGTCGGCGCAGCGGTGCTTGACGCCTTGGAACTGACCGATGGGCCGTCCGAACTGGACCCGGTCCTTGGCGTACGTCGCCGCGGTGTCGACGCACCACTGCGCCACCCCGACGAGGTCTGCCGCCGAGAGTGTCAGCGAGACGTCGAGCGCGAACCCGGTGTCGACTCCATCGAGGATCCGGTCGGAGTGCACCAGCACCTCGTCGGCGACGACTTCGGCGACCCGCCGCGTCGCGTCGACACTCGGGAGCTCGCGCACGGTGAGCTGGTCCGCAGCGAGCGCGACCCACGTCGTCGACTCCCCCACCGCCACGGGGACGACCAGGACGCCTGCGAGCCCCGCACCCGTCACCGGGCTCACGGTCCCGCTGACTGCGATGCCGTCGGGACGCACCTCGCCGCTCAGTCCACAGCCGGCGCCGCCACCAACCGCGCCGACGAGGTCTCCGGAAGCGAGACCGGGGAGCAGGTCGGTGCGCGCCGCTGCGTTCGTCGAAGCGTCGACGATGGCGGCTGCGAGCATCGTCGGGAGCATCGGCCCCGGGGCGAGCGCGCGCCCTATCTCCTCGAGCACGACCACCAGCTCCGGGATCGCGTACCCGGAACCACCGTCGTCCTCCCGGACGTGCAGGCCGAGCCAGCCCTGCTCGGCGAGGCCGCTCCAGTAGGGAGGCAGGCCGTCGTCCTCGGCGTCGAGCTGCGCTCGGAGGTGAACTCCTACCTCGTGGCGGGCGAGCCAGCCCCCGACCGCGTCGTGGAGGGCGAGGTGCTCGTCTGTCGTCCCGATCGGCATGCCGCCGATCCTAGGAGTGCCGGCGGAGCTGGCTCAGACGAGACGTTCGTCGTCGCGCCACACGGAGATCGCACCGGTCGGGCAGCCCTTCGCGCCGAGGATCACCTTGTCCTCGGGGTCGCCGTCAGCGTCGAGGACCCTCGCCAGGCCGTCGTCGCCGAGCTCGAAGGTGGTGGGTGCCCAGTAGACGCACTGGCCCTGCCCCATGCAGACGTCGTGATCGATCTCGATGCGCAGCCCCACGACGCGAATCCTACGCGGGTGACGCGCCGGTCGGTCCGGACGCGTCGCCTCCGACGTCGAGGAACCGGTGGTAGCGCTCCTCCGTCGGACCCACCCACGCGGGGTCGGCCTCGATCGTTCGCCCGACCCGCGCCCAACGTCGGCCCTCGGTCATCGCTTTCGGCTCTTCGAGCCCCGCAGCGATGCGCGCGAGCCAGGCCGACCCCAGCGCGCCGCCCTCGGGGACCGCGACGCACTCGACCGGGACCTGCGTCGCGTCGGCGACCGCCTGGAGCCACTCGTCGACCCGATTCCCCCCTCCGCTCACCACGAGGCGCCGCGGCGAGAAGTCGGCGTGTGCGCGCACTGTCTCGATCACGCGCCGCACGACGAAGCCCGAGGCTTCGAACGCCGCACGCCGCACCGATGCCGCATCGTGCGTGAGATCCAGATCCACGAGGGAAGCCCGACGGTCCGGGTCGTGGAACGG
>JBKJJI010000002.1:0-6877 GCA_046598115.1 Acidimicrobiia bacterium
CTCTACGATGTCGGGTTCAACCACTTCTGGCACGGCAAGGCCGACGGGCGCGCGGGTGACCAGGTCTTCGTACAGGGCCATGCGGCTCCGGGGATCTACGCACGGGCGTTCCTCGAGGGCCGGCTGACCGAGGACCACCTCGACCGTTTCCGTCGGGAGGTGTTCGGCGGGGGACTGCCGAGCTACCCGCACCCCCGACGCATGCCCGAGTTCTGGGAGTTCCCGACGGTGTCGATGGGGCTCGGGCCGATGAACGCGATCTACCAGGCCCGTTTCAACCGCTACCTGCGCAACCGCGAGATCGCCGACACGACCGAGAGTCGGGTGTGGTGCTTCGTCGGTGACGGAGAGATGGACGAGCCCGAGGCGATGGCGGGCCTCTCGATCGCCGCGCGCGAGCAGCTCGACAACCTCGTGTTCGTCGTGAACTGCAACCTGCAGCGCCTCGACGGTCCGGTGCGTGGCAACGGGAAGATCATCCAGGAGCTTGAAGCCACGTTCCGCGGTGCGGGCTGGAACGTCATCAAGGTCATCTGGGGTCGCGGGTGGGACGAGCTGCTCGCCCGCGACGTCGACGGCGTGCTCGTCAACCAGATGAACACGACGGTCGATGGCCAGTTCCAGAAGTACACCGTCGAGTCGGGTGCCTACATCCGCGACCACTTCTTCGGACCCGACCCGCGTCTGCGAGCGCTGGTGGAGCACCTCTCCGACGAGGAGCTCCAACGCTTGCCGCGTGGCGGGCACGACTACCGCAAGCTCTACGCGGCCTACAAGCTCGCGGTCGAGCACAAGGGCAGCCCGACGGTGATCCTGGCCAAGACGGTGAAGGGCTGGGCGCTCGGCACCGGCCTCGAAGCCCGCAACGCGACGCACCAGATCAAGGGGATGGACGCCGACACGCTGAAGGTCTTCCGCGACCGGTTGAACCTCCCCATCCCGGACTCCGAGCTCGAGGACGGCGACCCGCCGTACTACAACCCGGGGCCCGACTCTCCCGAGTACGAGTACCTCACCGCGCGTCGCAGAGGCCTCGACGGTCCGATGCCACAGCGGGTCGTGCGACCGAAGGCGCTCACGCTCGCACCCCCCGACGCCTACGCAGACTTCCTGAAGGGGACGGGGGAGAAGCTCCAGGCCAGCACGACGACCGCGTTCGCTCGTCTGCTGCGCAACCTGCTGCGCGACCCGGGGCTCGGTCGACGGATCGTGCCGATCATCCCCGACGAGGCCCGCACGTTCGGGATGGACGCGCTCTTCCGTGAAGTGAAGATCTACGCGCCCGGCGGTCAGCGCTACGAGCCGGTCGACGCCGACCTGCTGCTGTCGTACCAGGAGGCCAACGACGGGCAGATCCTCGAGGAAGGGATCACCGAGGCGGGCGCGATGGCGTCGTTCACCGCCGCCGGCACGTCGTACGCCACGTGGGGCGAGCCGATGATCCCGTTCTTCATCTTCTACTCGATGTTCGGGTTCCAGCGGGTGGGCGACTTCATCTGGGCGTTCGGCGACCAGCGCGGCCGCGGCTTCCTGCTCGGCGCGACGGCAGGGCGAACGACGCTCGCGGGTGAAGGGTTGCAGCACTGCGACGGTCACAGCCAGGTGCTGGTGCGCGACGGGATCGCCCGCATGTACGGCGACGACCCCGAGGACGTCTTCTACTACCTGACCCTCTACAACGAGAACTACACGATGCCGGCGATGCCCGACTCGGAGCTCGAGGGCGTCGACGTGGAGGACGGCATCATCCGGGGCCTGTACCGGTACCAGAGCGGCCCGCCGGGGAGCCATCGGGCCCAGCTGCTCGCCAGCGGCACGGCGATGCGCGCCGCGCTGGAGGCGCAGACGCTGCTGGCCGAGGAGTTCGACGTATCGGCCGACGTGTGGAGCGCGACGAGCTACAAGCTCCTCCGCGAGGACGCACTGAGTGTCGAGCGCTGGAACCGGCTGCACCCCACGGAGCCGCCCCGGGCGTCGTTCGTCGAGGAACGACTCGGTTCCACCGAGGGTCCGATCGTCGCCGTGACCGACTTCATGAAGTCGGTGCCCGATCAGATCGCGCGGTTCGTGCCCGGCCAGTTCGTGCCGCTCGGCACCGACGGCTACGGGTTCTCCGACACACGTGCCGCGCTCCGTCGCCACTTCGAGGTCGACGCCGCGCATGTCGTCGTCGCGACGCTCGACACACTGGCGCGCGCGGGCGACATCAAGACCGAGGTCGTGGAGCGCGCGATCAGCCGCTTCGACATCGACGCCGATCGCCCCGACCCGCGGACCGCCTGAGCGTCAGGCCGACCTCAGGAAGCCGCGCGTCCTCGTCCGCCTTCATCGATGCGGAGGGGGTCGTCGGCATCCCAGTCGTCGTCGTGGGTGTCGTTCTCGTCGCGCCAGGTGGGCTCGTCCTCGTCCTCACCGTCGGCGAGTGTGCGGTCCCGTTCTGCGAACAGACCGTCGTCGAATCCCTGCTTCAGCTCTCGCGCTTCGCGAAAGCGGCGGGCTCGTCCCTTCCTCGCCACGGTCACCTACCTCATCCGGCTCGGCTCTGCTGGTGCACTCAGGCATCCAAGGAAGCCATTCTCCCACATCGGCGAGGCAGGTCGCGCCGGATCCCGATCGTGGTCCCAACAAGGTGGCCCGGGGCTCGCTTTCGGAGGTTCTGGTCGGACCGAGAGGTATCGTGGCCCTCGATCGGGCGATTAGCTCAGCGGGAGAGCGCTGCCTTCACACGGCAGAGGTCACTGGTTCGAAACCAGTATCGCCCACCGGTCTACGTTTCGCGACCCTGCCGCGGTCCCGGCTCAGGTGATGGCGACGGGCATCGAGTCCCAGCCGCGGACCGTCGAGGTCGGTGCGAGCCGGATGCTCTCGGTGTCGACCTCCCAGTCCGGGAACCGGTTGAGCACCTCGTCGAGCGCGACCCGGCCTTCGAGACGGGCGAGGGCTGCACCGAGGCAGTAGTGCAGGCCGTAGCCAAACGCGAGGTGTTGGCCCATGTCCCGGTGGATGTCGAAACGATCGGGATCGTCGTAGCGCCGCTCGTCGCGGTTGGCCGACCCGACGAGGAGCAGCATGGCGCTCCCGGCCGGCACGGTCTGGCCGTAGTACTCGGCATCGCGGGCGACGTACCGGGCGACGTGCGGCCCGGTCGGCTCGAACCGCAGCGTCTCCTCGATGGTGTTGGGGATGAGCGAGCGGTCGGCGACGATCTCGCGACGCTGGTCGGGGTGCTCGCCGAGCAGCTTGCCGAGCCAGCCGATGAGGCGGCCGGTCGTCTCGTTGCCGGCACCGGCGAGCACCTGCGTGTAGGTGAGCACCTCCTGACGGGTGAGCGTGCGTGTCGCACCCGTCTCGTCCTCGAACTCGGCGTTGAGCAGCGCGGTCATCAGGTCGTCGGACGGGTGCTGCGCCCGCCACTCGACGTACTCCGCGAACATCTCGCCGTTGGCGATGGCGTCCTGCTGAATCTCCATCGGCTTGCCGGTCTCGGTCCGGAGGAAGGCGTCGGACTTGTCGCGGACGGCGGTCTGGTCGGCGTCGGGGATGCCGAGCAACATGCCGATGACCCGCATCGGCATCTCGACGCCGAGATCGGTGACGAAGTCGAACGTGTCCGATCCCACATGTGGGTCGAGGCACCGCGCGCAGAAGTCGCGCACCTTTCCCTCGAGCTCGTTCATCCGACGCGGCGTGAAGACACGCGACATGAGGCCACGGTGCATCGTGTGCAGGGGCGGGTCCTCGAACAGCACGACCCCCGGCGGGAGCTCCATCCCCGACTGGATGATCTCCAGGATGTCGCTGCGAGCGCTGGAGAACGTCTGCCAGTCGACCAGGCCCCGCTCCACGTCGGCGTGCCGCGACAGCGCCCAGACGTCGAATTGCTCGTTGAAGTAGATCGGCGCTTCATCGCGCAGCCGACGGTACGTCGGGTACGGGTCGGTGTTGATGTCGGTGTCGAACGGGTCGTAGTAGACGCCGGGCTCGCTCGTGACGGTCATCGTGCTCCTTCGCCGGTGCGAACCATGGATTCGATCACGGCAGGCGTGCCGTGTTCCCGCCGTCGATCGGGACGACGGCGCCCGACACGTAGCTGGCGCGGTCCGAGGCGAGGAACGCTGCGACCTCAGCGACCTCTTCGGGCTGGCCGCCGCGCTTGAGCGCCGAGCCGGCGACGAGCGCGGGGAACTTCTCTGCCGAGCCCTTGCCACCCGACATCTCGGTCTCGATGAAGCCGGGGCAGATGGCGTTGGCCCTGATGCCCTTGGCCCCATACTCGATCGCGGCAGCCTTGGTGAACGCGATCACGCCGGCCTTCGCCGCGGAGTACACGCTCGTGGGCAGCTCCGACCCGTTGATGCCGCCGATGGACGACCAGTTCAGGATCACGCCACCACCGGTCGGGAGCAAGGTCCGGATTCCGTGCTTGGTGCCCAGCATCACCCCGCGCAGGTCGACGGCCATGATGCGGTCGTACTCGTCCATCGTGATCTCGGCGAGCGCCTGCGCGCCGCCGATGCCGGCGACGTTGAGCACTGCATCCACCTGCCCGAACGCCTCGCGGGCCGCCGCGAACATGGCCTCGACCTGGGACTCGTCGGTGACGTCGACACGGAACGGCACCACCTCGTCGCCGTACTCGGCCGCGGTATCTTCTTCCCGGCCGCTGATGTCGGCCGCCAGCACCCGGGCGCCCTCGCGCACGAAGACCGCCGTCGATGCCCTCGCCATCCCCGATCCGGCACCGGTGATGACGGCGACCTTCCCGTCGAGCTCTCCCATGGTTCCTCCTGAGGGTGTGCCGGCACGCTACCGCCGGGCGGGCTGGCCACGAGTTGAACGGTGCACCAGCGAGCGACCAGGTCCTAGGTTGGCGTCGTGCCAGATGCGGAGGACGCTGTGCCGGATCCCCTCGACGTCGATGTGGTGGTCGTCGGTGCGGGGATGGCAGGGCTCTACGCGCTGCACCACCTGCGCGAGCTCGGGTTCTCGGCCGTGGTCCTCGAGGCGGGCGGCGGGGTGGGCGGCACCTGGTACTGGAACCGGTACCCGGGTGCGCGGTGCGACGTGCCGAGCCTCGAGTACTCGTTCGGATTCTCCGAGGAGCTCCAGCAGGAGTGGGAGTGGTCGGAGGTCTTCCCGGCCCAGGAGGAGCTCGAGCGCTACTTCAACCATGTCGCCGACCGGTTCGATCTGCGGCGCGACATCCGGTTGCACACGACGGTCATGGCCGCGACGTTCGACGAGGCCGCCTGGACCGTCGAGACCGAGCCGGGCGAGCCGATCCGCACGCGGTTCATCATCATGGCGACAGGGCCGCTCTCGATCCCGACGGTGCCCGATGTCGCCGGCCGCGACGAGTTCCGCGGCCTCGTGCTCCAGACGAGCCGCTGGCCCGACACCGAACCCAACCTCGCGGGGAAGCGGATCGGCCTCATCGGCACCGGGTCCTCCGGCGTGCAGGCGACGCCCGAGCTCGCGGCCCTGGCGGGCCACCTCTTCGTGTTCCAGCGCACCCCCACCTACACGTGGCCGTCGCACAACGGCCCGCTCGATCCCGAGGTTCAGGCGGTGTGGAAGCGCGACTACGCCGAGAACCGCCGGCTCCAGCGCGAGACCTTCGGTGGGGTGACCGGCTCGACCGGGGCGATCATCCTCCAGGGACCCGGAGACACCCCGATCCTCGACGCCACGGAGGACGAGCAGCTCGCGATGCTCGAGGAGCGCGGATGGGACGCGTCGCGCGCGTGGAGTGACGTCGCGAGCAACCCGGACGCGAACGAGCTTGGTTGCGAGCTCTACCGAGAGATGGTGCGCCGCACCGTGGACGACCCCGAGACGGCCGAGAAGCTCACGCCGCGCGGCTACCCGATCGGGTGCAAGCGGCCGGTCGTCAACTCGAACTACTACGAATCGTTCAACCGCGACAACGCGACGATCGTCGACCTCCGTCGCGGCGGGATCGAGCGCATCACCGAGACGGGGATCCAGACCGCCCAGGGGCACTTCGAGCTCGACGTCATCGTGTTCGCGACGGGCTTCGACGCGATGACCGGTGCACTCGCGCGCGTCGACATCCAGGGTCGTGATGGGTACGAGCTCCGCGACGCGTGGGCCGCGGGGCCGCGCACGTATCTCGGGCTCCAGGTCGCCGGGTTCCCGAACCTGTTCATGATCTCCGGGCCGGGGAGCCCTTCGGTGCTGGCGAACATGGTCGTGTGCAGCGAGCAGCACGTCGAGTGGATCGGTGCGTGCCTCGCACACGTGCGCGAGCACGGCTACCGCACGATCGAGCCGACGCCCGAGGCCCAGGACGGGTGGGTCGAGCACGTGAACAAGGTCGCCGAGGGAACGATGTACACGGCGCCGTCCTGCGCATCGTGGTATCTCGGGGCCAACATCCCCGGGAAGCCCCGGGTGTTCCTTCCGTACGTCGGCGGTCTCCCCGGCTACATCAAGAAGGTGGACGCGGTCGCGGCGGCCGGCTACGAGGGGTTCGCGCTCGCGTGACGAACGCCGACGCCCTGGCGCCGGTGCTCGTCCGGCACCCGTGGAACGACCACTTCGAGAGGATCCCGTCGCGGGTGGAGAGCGGAGTGCTCGACGGCGCGACCGCGACCGCGTTCGACCGCGACGGCTACGTCGTCGTCGTGCTCTCCTCGCTGACGCCGCACCTGACCGGCCCGAATACCACCGAGGACGTGCGCAAGAGCTACATCCTCCAGTACGCACCCGAGGGCACCCGGACGCTCATCGGTGATCCCGCAGCAGGGCCACCGACCGGGTTCGCCGCGTGCGACGACCCTGCTCGCCAGTTCCCGGTGGTCGGTGTCGACGCGCCGGGGGGCTGAACACCGGTACGGTGCGCCTCCAACCGCCG
>JBKJJI010000008.1:0-9225 GCA_046598115.1 Acidimicrobiia bacterium
GTCGCACCGACGTCGCTCGATGCGTCGTCGACGCGGCCGTGGTGCTCGAGCACATGGCGCCGACGATCATCACCACGGCCGAAGACCGTCGCACCGCTTGACGTTCGGTTCGCGGAGGGCGGCGGGACCACCGCTCCCTCCAACAGACCAGTGCGTCCGCGGCGGCCCCACCGCCCTCCGCTGGACGAATGTCGGCTCGCTCGGGGAGCTGGGTGCGTCCGCGGCGACCCCGTCGCCCTCGCTCGATGCACACGTCGGCTTGCTCGGGAGCTGGGGTGCGTCCGCGGCGGGACCACCGCCCTCCGCTGGTGCCAGTGTCGGCTTGCTCGGGAACCAGGGGCGCGTACGCGGCAACCCCACCGGCCCCCGCGCGTCGCTCCGGTCGGCTTGCTCGGCGACAGGTGCGTCCGCGGGAGGCTGGGTCATTGATCCGGACGGTCGGTCCGTAGAATCCGTCTATGGCAGTGCCGGAGAAGCCGACGCTCGACGGGCTCGAAGACGCCTGGTCGGCGCGCTGGGAGGCTGACGGCACGTACGCGTTCGCGGGCGGGCGCCCCCGCGCGGAGGTCTTCTCGATCGACACGCCGCCGCCCACGGTGAGCGGGGCGCTCCACGTCGGGCACGTCTTCTCGTACACGCACACCGACACGATCGCCCGCTACCAGCGCATGCGGGGCCGCGACGTCTTCTACCCGATGGGGTGGGACGACAACGGGCTCCCCACCGAGCGCCGGGTCCAGAACCATTTCGGCGTGCGGTGCGACCCGACCCTCCACCACGACCCCGACTTCACACCTCCGGAGAAGGCGCCGAAGCAGGCCATCGCCATCTCACGGCCGAACTTCGTGGAGCTGTGCGAAGTGCTGGTCGCCGAGGATGAGCGCAAGTTCGAGGAGCTGTGGCGCCACCTCGGCCTGTCGGTCGACTGGTCGATGACGTACACGACGGTCGGGGCTCGCGCCCAGCGCGCATCGCAGCGGGCGTTCCTGCGGACCCTCGCTCGCGGTGAGGCCTACCAGGCCGAGGCGCCCACGCTCTGGGACGTCGACTTTCGCACCGCCGTCGCCCAGGCCGAGCTCGAGGATCGCGAGATGCCCGGCGCCTATCACGCCATTCGGTTCGCGCGCGACGGCGATCCGGCGGGCGTGGTGATCGAGACGACGCGCCCCGAGCTGATCCCCGCGTGCGTCGCGCTGGTCGCGCACCCCGACGACGCTCGGTACCGCCCGCTCTTCGGGACCACGGTACGAACGCCGTTGTTCGAAGCCGAGGTGCCCGTGCTCGCGCACGCGCTGGCTAATCCTGAGAAGGGCTCGGGGATCGCGATGATCTGCACCTTCGGCGACCTCACCGACGTCACGTGGTGGCGCGAGCTCGACCTGCCCACCCGAAGCATCGTGGGCTGGGACGGTCGTATCGAGGTCGACCCGCCCGACGGGCTCGTCGAGACGGACGCGCAGCGGGCGGCGTGGGAGCAGCTCCAGGGCGCGACCGTGAAGCAGGCCCAGAAGCGGATCGTCGAGATGCTCGCCGAGTCGGGCGACCTCGTCGGAGAGCCGAAGCCGGTCACCCACGCGGTGAAGTTCTACGAGAAGGGCGATCGGCCGCTCGAGATCGTCACGACCCGCCAGTGGTACATCCGCAACGGCGGGCGCGATGCCGCCTTGCGCGACGCGCTGCTCGCACGTGGTCGCGACCTCGACTGGCACCCCGAGTACATGCGGGCTCGCTACGAGTCGTGGGTCGAGGGGCTCAACGGGGACTGGCTCATCAGCCGGCAACGGTTCTTCGGGGTGCCGTTCCCGCTCTGGTACCCCCTCGGCGACGACGGCCTGCCCGATCATGAGCACCCGCTGCTCCCGTCGGAGGACCGTTTGCCGGTCGACCCGTCGAGTGACGTGCCCGACGGTTTCACCGAGGAGCAGCGGGGCGTCCCCGGCGGGTTCGCGGCCGACCCCGACATCATGGACACCTGGGCGACGTCGTCGCTCTCGCCGCAGATCGCGTGCGGATGGGAGGAGGATCCGGAGCGGTTCGCGTCCACCTATCCGATGGACCTGCGGCCCCAGGCCCACGAGATCATCCGCACCTGGCTCTTCTCGACGGTCGTGCGCGCGCACCTCGAGTTCGACGGGCTGCCCTGGCAGCACGCCGCGATCTCGGGCTGGGTCCTCGACCCCGATCGCAAGAAGATGTCGAAGTCGAAGGGCAACGTCGTCACGCCGATGGCGACCCTCGAGCAGTACGGCTCCGACGCCGTGCGCTACTGGGCGGTGAGCGGGCGTCCCGGCACCGACACCGCGTTCGACGAGGGGCAGATGAAGGTGGGCCGGCGGCTCGCCATCAAGATCCTCAACGCGTCGAAGTTCGCGCTCGGCGTCATCGGCTCCGACGCGGCGCGTCCCGTCGACCCAGCCGTCGTCACCGTCGCGCTCGACCGTGCGCTTCTCGCCGAGCTCGCACGGCTGGTAGACGACGTCACTGCCGCGTTCGACGGGTTCGACTACGCACGGGCCCTCGAGCGGACCGAGCGATTCTTCTGGGGCTTCTGCGACGACTACCTCGAGCTCGTCAAGCAGCGCGCGTACCGCGAGGGTGACGACGCGGGTGCGGCGTCCGCACGGGCGACACTCGCGCTCGCCTTGGGTGTGCTCCTCCGCTTGTTCGCGCCCCACCTCCCCTTCGTGACGGAGGAAGCGTGGTCGTGGTGGCAAGAGGGATCGATCCACCGGGCGTCGTGGCCTTCGCCCGGCCCCGTGCGCGAGGCCGCCGCCGACGGAGATGCCGCCGCCTACGCGGTCGCAGCCGAGGTTCTCGGTGCGGTGCGCAAGGCGAAGACAACCAGCCAGCGCTCGTTGCGCACGGAGGCCGAGCACGTCACGGTCACCGGCCCTCCCGAGCGTCTCGTCCAGCTCGCAGCGGTGCTCGACGACGTGCGCGAGGCGGCACGGGCGCGTGATGTCGACATGGTCGAGGATTCCTCGGTGAGCGACGTATCGGTCGAGGTCGTCCTCGTCGCGCCGGACGAGCCGAAGCCGGACGAAACCAGGTCGGACGGGGCGGGATGACGCGCGACGCGTGGGCGTGGCTCGAAGCCCATGTGAACCTCGAGTCGATGGGTGTCCCGCCAGGCCGGTCCCGACGGGCGTCGCATCCCACCCTCGATCGGATGGACGCGCTCGCGGCGCTGCTCGGCTCCCCGCAGGCCGACCTCCCCGCGATCCACGTCACCGGCACGAACGGGAAGACCTCGGTCGCGCGGTTGACGACGGCCCTGCTCGTCGCCACCGGGATCGGGGTCGGCGCCTACACATCGCCGCACCTGGAGCGTGTCAACGAGCGGATCTCCCGCGACGGCATCCCGATCACCGACGACGACCTCGAGGCGCTGCTGCAGGTCATCGCCGACATCGAGCCCCATCTCCCCGGTCCGCCGAGCTACTTCGAGATCCTCACCGGAGCGGCGTACCGCTACTTCCACGACACCGCGGCCGAGGTCGCGGTGATCGAGGTCGGTCTCGGTGGGCGCTGGGACGCGACCAACGTCGTCGATGCCGCGGTCGCCGTCATCACGAACATCGGCATCGACCACGTCGAGTACCTCGGTCCGACGCGCGACGACATCGCCTCCGAGAAGGCCGGGATCATCAAGCCCGGAGCGACGCTGGTGCTCGGGGAGACCGATCCCGCGCTGCGGTCGCACTTCGACGCGCGAGACCCCGCCGAGGTGTGGGAGCGCGATCGGGACTTCGGCCTGCGGGCCAACGCGCTCGCGCATGGTGGCCGCCTCGTGCACCTCTTCACTCCCGAGGGCGACTACCCGGACGTCTTCCTGTCGCTCCACGGGGCCCACCAGGCCGACAACGCCGCGGTGGCGGTGGCGGCTTCGGAGGCGTTCCTCGGGCGCGCGCTCGATCACGACGTCGTGGCCCAGGTGCTGGGACGCGCGACGTCGCCCGGGCGTCTCGAGGTGATGGGTCATCAGCCCCTCGTGCTGCTCGACGGTGCTCACAACGTGGCCGGCGCAGAGGCGCTGCGTACCGCGATGGCCGAGGGCTTCCCCACCGGTCCGCGCACGCTCGTGGTGGGGCTGCTGCGTGAGAAGGACCCCGCCGAGATGCTCGGGGCACTCGGCGTCGTCGACGTCGCCCATCTCGTGTGCTGTCGGCCCCCGAGCGCGCGGGCGCTCGAGCCGGGCGAGGTCGCGGCCGCCGCCGCGGCCGCCGGGTTGACCCCCGACCGGATCGAGGTGGTCGACGATGTGCTCGCAGCGGTGGCGCGGGCGCTCGCGGTCACCGAGCCCGACGGGCAGGTCGTCGTAACCGGCTCCCTCTACACCGTCGGCGCCGCCCGCGCCGCCCTCCGCCCGCGCAAGTGACGCTCCGGCATCACATCCGCGCCAGAGCCTCACTTGAAGCCGGGTCACTTGGAGGTGGTGAGGGCGGAGCCGGTACTGTCTGGCCCCCATGAGCACCCGAACCCTCGTCCTGTGCAAGCCTGATGCCGTCGAACGTGGCCTCGTCGGAGAGATCGTGCAGCGCCTCGAGCGCAAGCAGCTGCGGATCGTCGCGATGGAGCTCCGCCAGATCGATGCCGACCTTGCCGGTCGCCACTACGACGAGCACCGTGAGCGCCCGTTCTTCGGGGAGCTCGTCACCTTCATCACCCGGAGCCCGCTCGTCGCGATGGTCGTCGAGGGCGGGCCCGACACCTGGAAGGTGGTCCGCGGGCTGATGGGCGCGACGAACCCGCGGGAGTCCGCGCCCGGGACGATCCGCGGCGACCTCGCCCTGGAGACGGGCGAGAACCTCGTCCACGGCTCCGACGGGCCCGGGTCCGCCGAGCGTGAGATCGGCCTGTTCTTCCCCTCGCTGCCCGCCTAGCCCCAAAATGCGCCGATTCGGCGCACTCGGCTGTGAGACTCGGGGTCGATGCAGGGATTCGAGGCGCAGGGGCACCCCGAGCCGTACCCCGAGCCATCTGGGGCGCCGTACGGGGAGCCGAACCCCGAGCCGTACGAGGCCCCATATGGTGCGCCGGGGGGCGACGCGGCCACGGCTGGACCCTCCCCACAGCAGGGCCTAGCCTGGCCGTCTCGTGGAACCCACTCTGCAAGGCCTTCGATGAGCGCGCCCTGGTACTCCAACGTGATCGGTCGCGACATGGCCGTCGACCTCGGCACGGCGAACACCGTCGTGTACGTGCGCGGGCAGGGGATCGTCCTCAACGAGCCGTCGATCGTCGCGATCAACAACCGCACCGGCGACATCCTCGCCGTCGGTACCGAGGCGAAGCGGATGCTCGGGCGCACGCCCGGCCACATCGAATCCATCCGGCCGCTGCGCGACGGCGTCATCGCGGACTTCGACATCTGCGAGAAGATGCTCCGGTACTTCATCCAGCGCGTCCACCAGCGCAACCGTTGGGCCAAGCCGCGGATGGTCATCTGCATCCCGTCGGGGATCACCGGGGTCGAGCGGCGGGCGGTGCAGGAAGCCGCCGAGTATGCCGGCGCCCGCAAGCCCGTCCTCGTGATCGAGGAGCCCATGGCCGCCGCGATCGGCGCCGGCCTCCCGGTCCACGAGCCGGCTGGGAACATGATCGTCGACATCGGTGGTGGCACGACCGAGGTCGCCGTCATCTCGATGGGCGGGATCGTCGCGAGCGAGTCGAGCCGCGTCGCGGGCGACGAGTTCGAGGAGGCGATCGCAGCCTTCATGAAGCGTGAGTACTCGATCGGGCTCGGGGAGCGCACGGTCGAAGAGGTCAAGATGAAGCTGGCGAGCGCGTACCCGCTCGAAGAGGAGTTCGAGGCCGAGGTCCGCGGCCGCGATCTCGTCACCGGGCTCCCGCGCACGGTCACGGTCTCGACCCAGGAGATCCGCGAGGCGATCGAGGAGCCGCTCGCCGCGATCATCGACGCCGTGAAGGTCACGCTCGACAAGACGCCGCCCGAGCTCGCGGCCGACATCATGGAGCGCGGCATCATGCTCGCCGGTGGCGGCTCGTTGCTGCTCGGCCTCGACGCCGCGATCGAGGCCGAGACCGGCATGCGCGTCGGGCGGGCCAAGAACGCTTTGTTCGCCGTGGTGCTCGGGTCCGGGCAGTGCCTCGAGCAGTTCGACGTGCTCCGGCAGGTGCTCATCAGCGGTCCCGACGACTGACCGAGCGCTCAGAGGCGCTCATGGTCGTCTATCGACGAGAGCAGCGTGAGACCCGGAGGCGGCCCGTCCTCCTCCTGGTGATCATCGTTTCGCTCGTACTCATCACGCTCGACTCACGCGGCAACGGCGCCATCGACTCTTCGCGCCGTCTCGCACGCGACGCGCTGCAGCCCGCCCGATCCCTCGTCGACTCGGTGTTCGATCCCGTACGCAACGTCGTCGACGGGGTCACGAGCTACGGCTCGGTGAAGGACCAGAACGCGCTGCTGAAGCGCCGCGTCGCCAAGCTCGAAGGGCGCCTGCTGCGCGAACGGGCGGTCGGCTCCGAGGTCGGCGAGCTCGAGAAGCTCCTCGATCTCCCGACGATCGAGGACGCGACGGGCGTCGCGGCGCGCGTGATCAGCGGCTCACCCGACAACTTCGAACGGACGGTCATCGTCAACAAGGGATCGGCGAAGGGCATCGAGATCTCGCAGCCGGTGGTGGCCGGCAACGGTCTCGTCGGCAAGGTCACCGCAGTCACCAGTGAAGAGGCGACGGTGACGTTGCTCGACAGCCCCGGGTTCGGGGTGGGCGTCCGACTGGAAGGGTCGAACGAGAGCGGCATCGCCGAGGGACGGACCGGTGATCGGACGATGCGTCTGAACTTCCTCTCGCGCCAGCTGCCGATCTGCGGCGAGAACGCGGCTCCCGACACGTGCATGCGAAAGGGCGAGCTCGTCTTCACGGCGGCGGTCGCGAACGCGGCGTTCCCGCCCGACATCCCGGTCGCGAAGGTCAAGAACCGGACCAAGCAGGTGGGCGAGCTCGAGGCGACCATCACCCTGACGCCGCTCGTCGATCTCGACGACATCACGTACGTCAAGATCCTGCGGTGGCCAGGGCCCTGATCGCGCTCGTGGTGACGAAGTGTCGGTGAGGACCCCGTGATGGTCCGCAGAGTTCGCCTCGTGCTGCTCGTGGTGAGCCTCGTCGTCCTCCAGACGACGGCGTTCACCCACCTGCGCGTGTTCGGGGCGATCCCCGCGCTGTGCCTGGTCGCGACGGTCGCGATCGCGTTCGAGGAAGGTCCGGAGCGGGCCGCGGTGTTCGGGTTCCTCAGCGGCCTCTTCCTCGACCTCTTCCTCTCGTCGCCGCTGGGGCTCTCGGCCCTGTCACAGGCGATCGTCGGGTACGGGGTCGGCGCGTTCCAGGGTGCGATGCTGCGCGAGTCGAAGGCGATGCCGGCGTTCCTGAGTGTGGCCGCGGGCCTCCTCGGCGGCACGGTCTTCGCGCTCGTCGGCGCCGTCGCGGGGGAGGCCGGCTACCTCACCGGGACGAGCCTGCGCGTCATCATCGTCGCCGCCATCTACGACGGCGCTGTCGCACTCCCAGTGTTCGCCTTCGCTCGTTGGGCGAACCGCGACCCGGGCCTCGGCTACTCGCGCCGTCGCTGAGCCCGCTCGGGAGCCTGCAGGGGGCCCGCTCGGGACGCGGACCGGCCCCTCGGTAGCCTCTGAGGGTGCCTGCTCCGCCCCCTCGGCCGGGGCCACCGCCCTGGTCCGGCGACCGCGAACCGTCTCGCGCCGCCCGTCGCGGCAGCGGCGGACGACCGCAGCGACGGTCGAGTCCGCAGCCTCCGGCGCTCTCGCGCCGGGGCTTCCTCGTCGCCGCGAGCGCGACGGCCGCTGGCATCGGGCTGCTCGCGCTCGACCCGTTCGGGGGTGGGGGCGACCCGCCGGTGGGCCCCGAGGTGAAGACGCTTCCGGGAGCGCGGCCGGTCGGCGACACGACGTCGCACACGTTCGACATCGTCGTACGAGGTGGTCGGGTCATGGACCCCGACTCGGGTTTCGACGGGATCGCCGACGTCGGGATCGACGGATCCACCGTGGCGGCGATCGCCAAGGTCGCCGACGGCTCGTCTCGGCTCCGGGGGCGCTCGACGATCGACGCGAAGGGCCTCGTCGTCGCGCCGGGGTTCATCGACATCCTCAGCTACGAGCCCAACGAGTACGGGATCTGGTTCAAGATCGCTGACGGGGTCACGACGAACCTCGGCCTGCACGGTCTGCAGTCGCGTGCCGCCGACTACTTCGCTGTCTGGGGGTCCGAGAGCAAGCGGCCGCCCGCCAACTACGGCGGCGCGTTCAGCGACGCCTGGAGCCGGGCGAGCATCGGTCTGGGTGTGGACGACGCCGCCACGACCGAGCAGATCGACGCCCTGGTCCGCATGTGCGAGGAGGACCTCGCCAACGGGTACCTGGCCGTCGACTTCGAGCCCGAGTACACGCCGGGCGTGGCGTTCGACGAGATCAAGGCACTCGCGCAGGTTGCGAAGGACCGTGCAGTCCCCGCCACGTTCCATGCCCGGTACTCCGACGACGTCGCTCCCGGGACCAACGCCGAAGCGCTCGCCGAGGTGCTCCAGGTGGCGCGCGAGACGGGCGCGCATGTGCACGTCGAGCACATCATCAGCACGGGTGGCACCTACACGATGGCCGAGTCGCTCGCGACCCTCGAGCAGGCCCGCGCGGAGGGTGTGGAGGTCACCGCCTGCACCTACCCGTACGACTACTGGGCGACGTACCTCGCGTCGGCCCGCTTCAACTCGGGTTGGCAGGAGCGATTCCACATCTCCTACGACAGCCTGGCGATCGTGGGGACGGGCGAGCGCCTGACCGCCTCGTCCTTCGCGAGGTACCAGCGCGACAATGTGCTCACCGCGGCGTACGCGATCCCCGAGGCTGATGTCCGCGCCGCGCTGCGTGCCGACTGGGTGATGCTCGGGAGCGACGCGATCCTCGAGCCCGGCGACCGCAACCACCCCCGTTCGACCGGTTGCTTCGCCCGGGCGATCGGGCGCTACACGCGGGATCTCGGCGTGATCAGCCTCATGGACGCGTTGGCGAAGGCGACCATCCTCCCCGCCCGGCTCACCGAACGCGGTGCGCCCCAGATGCGGCGCAAGGGACGGCTGCAGATCGGCGCCGACGCCGACGTGACGATCTTCGATCCCGACACGCTCGTCGACCAGTCGACGATCGAGGCGCCCGGGGTCGAGTCGACCGGGGTCCTGCAC
>JBKJJI010000189.1:0-2580 GCA_046598115.1 Acidimicrobiia bacterium
GCCTCGATGGGCGCGGAGGATTGAACATGACGAACTCCTGTCACCAGACCGGCCGCTGGGCTGGCAGAGGAGTCGCGTCAGACGCGGGCGGCACACAACCCCGAAGGGCTCAACAGCGGCCAACCGTGGCCACCGGGCGAGGACTGTAGCGACCAGAGGGCACTTCGAGGTGCGATGGGCCAAACGTCTCACGTGCGCTAGAACGGCGAGCGGCATGTCACAAGGCGGGCCAGGGACCGGGGGCGGCGCACAGGTGGGGAACGAGCAGGACGACGTGGCCAATGCATTGGTGGCCGATGCATAGGTGGCCGAGGCACAGGATCGCGCCGGCGGACTGACCGATCTGGGACCGGGACCGTACCTCGAGCCACTGGGCCGCTTCGTTGATTCCTTGAACGCCGAGGCTCGACTCAACGACGTCGGCCGCTACATGGCCCGCGAGCGGATCTTGTTGCACACGGTGAATCGGCTCCACTACGTCGAGGATCGCGTCCGCAATCCGGCCATTGCCGATGTAGCGATCGAGCGACCGGTGTTCATCGTCGGGCTCCCCCGCACTGGCACCACCATCCTTCACGACATCTTGGCGCAGGACCCGGCCAATCGAGTCCCCCTCACGTGGGAGCTGATGTTCCCCTCGCCGCCGCCCACCACCGAAGAGGCCGCCACCGATCCGCGCATCGCCGCCTGTCAGGCGCTCATCCCCACCGGAGACCGCCAATCCGAGCTGTTCAAGGCCATGCACCCGACGGGCGCACTGCTGTCGCAGGAGTGCGTCGTGATGATGGGGGAGTCGATGTGCACGCCGCTCTTCCACAACCAGTTCCGTGTCCCGAGCTATGAGGACTGGGTCGACAACGAGGCCGATTTCGCGCCCGTCTACGACCTGCATCGTCGACAGCTCCAGCACCTCGGCTGGCGTAAGCCGGGGGAGCGGTGGGTGCTCAAGACCGGGGCGCACCTGTGGGGCCTTGCACCCTTGTTGGAGACCTATCCCGACGCCCGCATCGTGTTCACCCATCGCGACCCGGTGAAGTCGATGACGTCGTATGCGAGCCTCACGTCGCTCGTGCGCTCGGCCGGGAGCGATTCGGTCGATCCCCACGAGGTGGCACGCGACTGGACCGTGCGTCTGCGCATGGTGCTGGAACGGGCGATCGACGTGCGCGCGGCGCGCGACTACCCCAGCGCGGTGTTCTACGACATGCGCTTCACCGACTTCGTCGCGGACCAGTTCGCCGAGATCGAGCGGATCTACGACGCGCTGGGCCTGCCCATGAGCGACGAGGGAGCCGCGGCCATGCGCGACTACATCGCCGGCCACCCGAAGGGCAAGGACGGGATCCACCGGTACGCGCCCGAGGAGTTCGGGGTCGAACCCGACACCGTGCGTCGGGAGTTCGCCCGCTACATCGAGTACTTCGACCTGGCGCCCGAGGGCGACCTGAGCGGCGAACCCGGAAGGAGCGAATCCGGAAGGGAAGTGAGCGACGCATGAGTCCGACGATGCGCGCCTGGCGCACCCACGAGTACGGACCCCGGCCCACCGAGGTGCTCCGGCTCGACGAGGTCGAGATCCCCGAGCCCGGTGATGGCGAGGTGCGGGTCCGGGCGCTCGGCATCCCGCTGAACCTCAACGACCTGGAGCGGGTGAACGGTCTCAACATGATGGTGCGCCCCGACCTGCCGTACTCCCCTGGCATGGAGGTCATGGGCATCGTCGACGCGTGCGGCCCCGGGACCGAAGCACTCGCCGGGAAACGTGTCGTCGCGATCACGCGCATGGCCAACGGCGGGTTCGCCGACTATTCCATCTGCCCGGCGGTCTCGGCGTTCGAGATGCCCGAGGCGATCCCGCTCCCGGATGCGGCCGCGCTGTTCTTCCCCTTCCATCTCGCGTGGCTCGGGCTGTTCGACCGGGCCGAGCTCCACGACGGCGAGACGGTGCTGATCCATGCGGCCGCCGGCGGTGCCGGCTCCGCGGCGGTCCAGCTCGCCGTCGACGCGGGCGCGCGGGTGATCGCCACGGTCGGGTCCGACGAGAAGGCCGAGCTGTGCCGCGAGCTCGGCGCCCACACCGTCATCAACTATCGGACGAGCGAGTTCGCACCCATCGTGATGGAGGAGACCGCGAACCGGGGCGTCGACGTGGTGTTCGACAACGTCGGCGAAGCGGTGATGGCCGACTCGATGAACTGCCTCGCCTACAACGGGCGCTACGTGATGATGGGCTTCGCGTCCGACAAGTCGTTCGCCGACGAGAAGCTGATCGTCCCCCGCCGCATCGCGGCCGGGAACTTCAAGCTCTGCGGTGTGCTCCTCTCCTACGCCGACCAGGAGCGCGCCACCATGATGAAGCAGGCGCTCGGGTGGAACTTCCCGTCCGACGAGCTCGGCGCGCAGATCATGCGCGAGGTCGTCGACATGGTGCAGGCCGGTCGGGTGCGCGCCGTCGTCGGCCAGACGGTCGGGTTCGAGGAGCTCCCCGCCGCACTCGAAGCGATGGCGAACCGCGAGACGGTAGGCCGCACGGTCGCGGTGCTCGCCGAGGGCTGACCATGTCGGCGAAGAACATCCGGC
>JBKJJI010000258.1:0-3449 GCA_046598115.1 Acidimicrobiia bacterium
GATGATCTTCACCCACAGCTCCTCGCCGGGGGTCACGACCTGCTCGGGCGCCTCGACGTGGTGCACGGCCATCTCGGAGATGTGCACGAGCCCCTCGATGCCGTCGCCCACCTGGACGAACACACCGAACGGCACCAGCTTGGTGACCCGCCCGTACACGAGCTCGCCGACCTGGTGTCCGGTGGCGAACTCCTGCCACGGGTCCTGCTGCGTGGCCTTGAGCGACAGGGAGATGCGCTCCCGCTCGAGGTCGACGTCGAGGACCTGCACCGTGACCTCGTCGCCGACGTTCACGACCGAGCTCGGGTGGTCGACGTGCTTCCAAGACAGCTCGGAGACGTGGACGAGCCCGTCCATGCCGCCGAGGTCGACGAACGCACCGAAGTTCACGACCGAGGAGACGACACCGCTTCGGATCTCACCGGGCTTGAGGTTTGTGAGGAACTCGTCGCGCTGCTCGCGCTGGGTCTCCTCGAGGTACGCGCGCCGCGAGAGCACGACGTTGTTGCGATTCTTGTCGAGCTCGATGATCTTGCACTCGAGCGTCTTGCCGACGAAGGGCACGAGGTCGCGGACGCGCCGCAGGTCGACGAGCGACGCGGGGAGGAAGCCGCGGAGGCCGATGTCGATGATGAGACCGCCCTTGACGACCTCGATCACCAGGCCCTCGACGATGCCGTCCTTCTCCTTGATCTCCTCGATCGTCCCCCAGGCGCGCTCGTACTGCGCGCGCTTCTTGGAGAGGATGAGGCGGCCGTCCTTGTCCTCTTTCGTGAGGACGAGCGCTTCGAGCTGCTGGTCGAGACTGACGACCTCGTTGGGGTCGACGTCGTTGCGGATGGAGAGCTCACGCGAGGGGATGACGCCCTCGGACTTGTAGCCGATGTCGAGCAGGACCTCGTCGCTGTCGATCTTGACCACGATGCCGGTGACGAGGTCGCCGTCGTCGAACGCGACGATCGTGGCATCGACGGCATCGGAGAAGGACATGCCGTCGAGGTCGTCGAGCACGACGGGCGCGTCGAGGTCGATCTCGCGATCGGGCTCCGGCTCCGCGGCTTCGGGGGCTTCGACCTCCGGCGCTGCGGCTTCCGGTGCCGCCGCCTCCGGGCCTGCCTCCGGTGCGGATGCGTCCGCGGCCGGGGTGGTGGTCGTCTCGGGGGCCGGCGTCGCGCCTGCGTCCCCCGCTTCCTGGTCGGGGACGGGGGCGCTGGTGGCCTCCGTCACGTCCTGCTCGGGCACCGATGACTCCTCGAGGTCCTGGGTCGCGCGCCGATCGTCGTGGGAGACGACAACAGGCGCGAACGACGCGACCCCCGGCGGGGGCCGCGGCGCCAGGCTATCCGTTCATCCCCGGCGGCGCCCTACCAGCAGCAGCTCGGGAGACTCGAGGTCGGGTTCCGCGACACGGTAGCGGCCGGGCGCGACGCCGTAGAGCCCGTCGATCTCGACTCCCGCCACCTCTCCGAGCAGCGCGAGCTCACGGGCGGTGAAGCACGTGGTCCAGAGGTCGAAGTCGCGTTCGACTCCGGCCTCGTCGCGCAGCGTGGAGCGCTCGTGGAGGACACCGGTCGTCGGGTCGAACGTCTCGCCGTTCTCCAGGAAGCGGAGCGCGAAGTACGCGGAGAACGCTGACACCGCGATGCCGCCGCCGGCCCGTGCCGCACGGACGATGCGCCCGAAGACGTCGGCGTCGTCACGTCCGCCGAGGAGCCCAAACCCGCCTTGGCACAGGCAGATCGCCGCGTCGAACTCGCCGTCGTACGTGAGATCGCGCACGTCGCCGACCGCGAAGGTCGCATCGAGGCCGTCCGGTCCGGCGGACGCACGGGCGAGATCGACGAACTCCGCGGATGCATCGACGCCGACCGCCGTGTAGCCGCGTCGAGCGAGGGCGAGTGAGTGACGACCAGGCCCGCATCCGACGTCGAGGACCCGGTCGCCCGGAGTGAGGTGCAGCGCGTCGACGAGGAAGTCGACCTCCTGCTCCGTCCCCTTCGTGAACGCGTTGCGCAGGTACGCCGGCCCGAGGAACCGCGCGAGGTCGTTGAACCAGGGCTCCTGCGATCCTTCGGGCGGCGCCACGGGAACGACCCTACGACGGGCGCGGCGCCGCGCTCACCTGAGCTTGATCTTGACCTTCAGCTTCGAGGTGGCGGCCGCGCCGGCGGCGTTCGCGCACTTCGCGGTGATCGTCGCCCGAACCGTGCCCTTCTTCCTGCCCTTGCCCGACAGCGTCAGCGTCTTCACCTGGCCCGCCGGGACCTGTGCGCTGGCGCTCTTCAGCTTCTTGGAGCGCGCGCAGGTAGGTGGTGAGGCGAAAGCACTCGTTCTGTTGCGTTCGTGCGCGCGTCGGGCGCGAATCCCTTCCCGGAACTATGCGGGTTCGCTACTTGGCGGTGGCCCAGTTCTCGCCGAACCCGATGTCGACGGTGAGCGGCACGATCAGCTCGGTGACCGACTCCATCGTTGCGCGCAGGACGGGCTCGACCGCGTCGCGCTCCGTCGTGGGAACCTCGAACACGAGCTCGTCGTGCACGGTGAGCAGCATCCGCGTCGAGAACCCTCCGGCGTCGAGCGCTCGGTCGACATCGACCATCGCGAGCTTGAAGATGTCGGCGGCAGAGCCCTGGATGGGTGCGTTCTGCGCCATGCGCTCCCCCATCTGGCGGATGCGGAAGTTGTCCGATGCCAGCTCGGCGATCTGTCGACGCCGACCGAAGATAGTGGTGGTAAAGCCGCGGGACTTCGCTTCCGCGACGGTGCGTTGCATGTAGTCGGCGACGTTCGGGAACGCTGCGAAGTAGTCGTCGAGGATGTCGCGCGCGACGTCGACGGCAACGCCCATCCGCTGACTCAGCCCGTACGCCTCCATCCCGTACGCCAGGCCGTAGTTCACGACCTTCGCGAAGCGGCGGTCTTCGGACGTGACGTCGCCCTCGGCCTTCCCGAAGACCTGCGCCGCGGTCGCTGTGTGGATGTCGGCGCCACGTTCGAACGCCTCGACCAGACCCGTGTCCTCGGCCAGGTGTGCGAGCACCCGCAGCTCGATCTGGCTGTAGTCGGCGGTGAGGAGGCCGAAGCCCTCGTCGGCGATGAACGCCCGCCGGAACTCGCGCCCGTCGCTCGTGCGCACGGGGATGTTCTGGAGGTTCGGGGCCTCACTCGAGATCCGACCGGTCGTGGTGTCGGTCTGCTTGAAGGTGGCGTGCACCCGACCGTCGGCGGCGATCAGCGGCGGCAGCGCATCGGCGTAGGTGCTCCGGAGCTTCTCCACTTCCCGGTAGCGCAACAGGTCTTCGACGATCGGGTGGTCGTCGCGCATCTTCTGGAGCGAATCGGCGTCGGTCGAAGGGCCGGTCTTCGTCTTCTTCACCGGCGTGAGCCCGAGCTTCTCGAAGAGCACGACGCGCATCTGCGGTGTGGAGTTGACGTTGAACTCCTCGCCC
>JBKJJI010000262.1:0-3620 GCA_046598115.1 Acidimicrobiia bacterium
GTACTGCGCGGCGAACCGCGCGGCACGCTCGGGATCGGAGTCGAGCACCGCGACGATAGAGGCGTCGACGAGCTCCGCGTCGATGAGGGACTGGATCGCGAGGGCATGGACGGAAGCGATGAATCCGCACCCCGCGATCCCGATGCGCATGGTCACGTGGGCTCCCCTTCGGACGCAGCGTCGTCGTGCACCGAGCGGTCGGGCCGCCGTACCCGGCGCGCCGCGAGCACCGCGTCGGGTCCGAAGCGCTCGCGGACGGCATCGACCGATCGCTCGAGCCGGCCACGTTGTTCGCGACCGTCCGGCGTCGCGCCGGCTTCGTCGGGGAAGAGCGAACGCTGGATCGCGTCGGCGGACTCGAGCTGCTGCGCCGACACGCCGATCAGGCGGACGCCGTCGCCGATCTCGACCGACTCCAGCAGCTCGATCGCGGTGCGTACGAGGTCAGCCGAGAGGTCGGTGGACTCGGCGAGCGTGCGCGAGCGCGTGATGGTGCGGAAGTCGTGGTAGCGCACCTTGAGCTGCACCGTGCGTGCCGCCTGGTCGGCGCGCCGCAACCGCTCCCCCACGCGGTCGCCGAGGCGCCGCACCTCCTGTCGGAGGACCTCGCGCTCGCGGACGTCGACAGGGAAGGTCTCCTCGTGCCCGACGGACTTCACCCGATGTTCGGGTTGCACGTCGCGACCGTCGCGGTTCCAGGCCAGCGCGTGGAGGTGCTCGCCATGGGCCACCCCGAGCGCGCGCACGAGCGTGTCCTCCGGGAGCGCGGCGAGATCGCCGATCGTGGCGACCCCGTAGCGGTCGAGCTTGCGCTGCGTGGCAGGTCCGACGCCCCAGAGCCTGCGGATCGGGAGCGGATGGAGGAACGCCAGCTCACCACCTGGCGCCACGACGAGCAGTCCGTCGGGCTTCGCCTCGTCGCTGGCGATCTTGGCGAGCATCTTCGTGGTCGCGACGCCCACCGACGCGGTGAGCCCGGTCTCGGACCGGATCCGCGCGCGGAGGTCGGCCGCGATCTCGGGCCCGGTGCCGAGCAGTCGGCCCGCGCCGCGCACGTCGAGGAAGGCCTCGTCGAGCGAGATCGGCTCCACGAGCGGGGTGACCGAGCGGAGGATCGCCATGACCTCGGTGCTCTTCTCCGCATAGGCCCCGAACCGCGGCGCGAGGAACACGGCATCGGGGCACGCTCGACGCGCGCGGGCCATGGGCGTCGCCGAGTAGATCCCGAAGCGGCGCGCCTCGTAGCTCGCCGCTGCGACCACCCCCCGGGGGCCGAGTCCTCCCACCACGACGGGTCGCCCACGGATGCTCGGATCGGCAAGCTGCTCGACGGCGGCGAAGAACGCGTCGAGGTCGAGGTGCAGGATCGCCGGCGGGGTTTGGAGGTCGTCGCCCGCGTCGCTCACGACTCGGCGCGTCGCACCTGGAGGCCCGCGCGCGATGTCCCGATCACGTCGTAGGAGAACCCGCGCGCATCGTCGGGGCCCCACCGCTCGCGCAACCAGCTGCACAAGGGCTCGTGGACCCAGGGGGCTCCCTCGGTGAGGCGAGCCTCGCACTCACGGTCGGGAAGGAACGCAGCTTCGACCACGATGCCGTCGGGGTCATCGACGCGCAGCTCGCCCTCGTACTCGAGCGCACGGTGCACCTCGACGCGGAGGGTCCACTCGAGGTCGACGGCCACCGCCCGCACCTCGTAGATCGGCCCCTCCCAACGGGTGACGCGCAGCCCGGTCTCCTCGCGGACCTCGCGGGTGAGGCCCGCGAGCAACGACGGGTCCTCGGCGTCGATCACACCGCCGGGAGTGCTCCAGTCGGTCGCGCCACCCCTGCGAACGTTCCGGACCAGCAGCACACCGGTCGGTGCCTCGACGAGCGCACCACCGACGAGCCATTCACGCACTTCGGCGAGCCTACCGGTCCGTCGTGGCCGTACGATCGGCGTCATGGGCGACGACGCGACCCCCGATCCCCGGCGCGAGTCGGGACCACCTCCCGGCGACGCGGGCTCGCCTTCGCGCGCCGCACCGCCCCAGATGCCGTCGCGCACGGCGTTCCTCGCGTCGTTCTTCAGCGTCGTCGTCGCCGGCGTCTTCGGCGGGATCATCGCCTACGGGCTGGTCGACGTCGGATGCGTTGGCTCCTGCCAGGCGTCGAAGCTGCTCGCAGTCGTGATCGGATCGGTCGTCGCGGCGGGAGGCGTCGGGATCGTCGCCGTCCTCGTGCTCCGGGCCATGGGCGAGTGGCGGGTCAAACCCCGCTGACGACCGACCTGTCGACGCGGCTCAGCCGCCGTTGCTGATCCTGCGGAACGACTCCGCGTAGGGCACGCCCGCGGCCCTCCCGGCCTCCTCGGCGCTCTGGCGCAGGAACTCGCGGAACCAGTCCCCGGTCTCGGTGAGCTGACTCGCATGGCAGAAGAGCGCGTCGATCTTGCGTTCGAGCGTGTCGGCGATGTCGATCCAGCAGTTCGGCTCGAGCGTCCCCGAGAGATAGACGCTGGCGACATGGTGGACGTCGAGCCCGTCGCGTCGATGCTCGGGGTAGTAGTGCGCGTTCCCGGCCGCCGGCGCGACCGCGTCGAGCACTGCCCACCCGGTCACACGGTGGTCGCGGTGGTTGATGTAGGAGTCACCGAAGAACACCGCGGTCGGGTCCGGACCGAGGATCACCTCGGGCCGCAGCGTCCGCACGGTGCGCACGATCTCCTCGCGCAGCACCGCCTCGTCGACGTCGCCGTCGCCGTGATCGAGATGGAAGTGCCCGGCCAGGCCGAGCAGCTCTACCGACGCGGCCGTCTCCTCGACCCGCCTCGCGGCGACGGCCGCGAGATCGGCGTCGGGGTCCGGAGTCCCCTTGTCGCCGCGCGTCGTGATGAGGATCCAGACCTCGGCGCCGGCCGCGGCCCAGCGCGCGAGTGTCCCTCCCGCCGAGATCTCGGGGTCGTCGGGATGCGCGTAGACCGCGAGCGCGCTCGCGGGGACCTCGTCGACGACTGCCATGGCCGCGGCTACCAGGTCAGCCCGAGGGTCGTGCGCATCGTCGCCTCGAACTCCTCGTCGGTGCTCGCCGCTCTGACCGCCAGGACCATCTCGGCATCGGCCCCGACCGGCCAGCGCAGCTTCGCCTCGGTCGACTCGACCGCGTCGGCGATCGCGACGCCAACGGCCTCGGGACCGGGAGCGTCGCCTCCGGCGATCAGGACGTCGCGGGCGCCGGACCACTGCCGATCGAGCTCGTCGTACGGCGGTACATCGACGCCGAACCGCGCGACGTTCGACTGGAACCCGGTGCCGAACACGCCGGGCTCCACGATCCGAACCCGGATGCCGAAATGGCCCACCTCGAAGTGCAGCGCCTCGGACAACCCTTCCAGCGCGAACTTCGTCGCCGAGTAGAACCCGTCGAACGGGGGCGCGACCCTTCCCGCCAGCGACGTCACGTTCACGATCGTCCCGCTCCCTCGCTCACGCATCGACGGCAACACGGCCTGGATCATGCGGACCGCGCCGAAGAAGTTGGTCTCCATGCCGCGTCGACCCTCGGCGAGGGGCACGCACTCCACCGGCCCGATCACCCCGAACCCCGCGTTGTTCACCAGCGCGTCGACCGGACCGGCG
>JBKJJI010000376.1:0-6985 GCA_046598115.1 Acidimicrobiia bacterium
AGCAGCCGCTGAACTCGCCCATGCCGGTCGAGGAGCAGGTCGTCTCGATCTACGCCGGGACGGCGGGCGTGCTCGACGACCTCCCGGTGTCGGAGGTCAAGCGGTTCGAGGTCGATCTCCTCGACTGGTTCCGCGGCCGGCACGCGGGGCTGCTGAGCGCGATCCGCGACACGGGCGCGTTGCCCGAGGGTGAGGCCGTCGAGACTGCGGTCGCGGAGTTCAAGACGCAGTTCGTGGCCACGTTGGGCGACGCGGCCGAGCACCACGAGGGCTCGGCCGACCCGACCGCGACCGACGCCGAGGCGCCGGGCGAGGCCCACTCCCACAAGACCCTCAAGACGGAATAGAGCGACCACATGGCCGGTGGACAGGAACGGATCCTGCGGAGACGTATCCGCACGGTCCAGTCCACGAAGAAGATCACCCGCGCGATGGAGCTCATCGCCGCGAGTCGGATCGTGCGCGCCCAGGCGCGCGTGCATGCCGCCGTGCCGTACAGCGAGACGATCACCGAGGTCGTGCGCGACCTGGCCGCGGCCGGCGCAGGGACGAGCAGCCCGTTGCTGACGCCGCGCCCCGAGATCAGCCGCGTCGCGCACGTCGTGATCGCGGCCGATCGTGGGCTCTGCGGCGGGTACAACTCGTCGGTGATCCGCGCCGCCGAGGGGGCGATGCGCGAGCACGCCGAGTTGGGACGCGACTACGCGCTCATCACGGTCGGGCGGAAGGCCGAGGGGTACTTCCGCTACCGCGACTTCCGGATCGACGAATCGTTCTCCGGGTTCTCCGACCAGCCCACGTACGAGGACGCGCGCGCGATCGCGCACGCCGTCGAGGGACCCTTCCTCGCCGGCGAGTACGACCTCGTGGAGCTCATCTACACGCGCTTCGTCTCGGCCGGGTCCCAGGAGGTCGTCGTTCGGCCGCTCATGCCACTCGACGCCGAGACGCTCGCAGGTGGCGATGCACGCCCCGAGGCGCTCGAAGACGGCTCGGCGGCGCCGACGTACGAGTTCGAGCCGTCGCCGGACTCGATCCTCGAGCGCCTGCTCCCGCGCTATGCCGAGGCTCGCGTCTATGCGTCGCTCCTCAACGCAGCCGCGTCGGAGCATGCGGCCCGCCAGCGAGCGATGAAGGCCGCGACCGACAACGCCGACGACCTCATCACGAGTCTCACCCGGATCATGAACCGCGCCCGGCAGGACTCGATCACGTCCGAGATCATGGAGATCGTCGGTGGCGCCGAGGCGCTCAAGGACGCCGGCGGCGTCGAGCACGAGCGCTTCGACTTCGCCGCGGCTTCGACCGACGCCTGACACTCGCAACCCCCAACGTGCACGCGCACACCAGGAGCATCCGATGACCATCACCGCAGAGCCCGGCGCCCCCACCTCGGGCGACGCCCTCAAGAACGGTCGCGTCGTGGCGATCGCCGGACCCGTGGTCGACGTCGAGTTCCCACCCGACGCGCTGCCGGAGATCAACACCGCGATCGAGATGGACATCGAGCTCGAGGGCGACACGATCACGGTCGTGGCCGAGGTGGCCCAGCAGATCGGCAACGGCCGGTGCCGGGTGATCTGCATGAAGCCGACCGACGGGCTCAAGCGCGGCACGGTCGTCCGCAACACCGGCTCCGGCATCAGGATGCCGGTGGGCGACGGGGTGCTCGGGCACGTGTTCAACGTGATCGGCGAGCCCCTCGACACCACGGCCGACCAGCTCACCGGGATCGACGACTACTGGGAGATCCACCGCCCGGCACCGTCGTTCGACCAGCTCGAGCCGCGGGCGCAGATGTTCGAGACCGGGATCAAGGTGATCGACCTCCTCGAGCCCTACGTCCAGGGCGGGAAGATCGGCCTCTTCGGTGGTGCCGGTGTGGGCAAGACGGTCCTCATCCAGGAGATGATCCAGCGCGTCGCCACGCAGCACGGTGGTGTGTCGGTGTTTGCTGGTGTCGGCGAGCGCACCCGTGAGGGGACCGACCTCTGGCTCGAGATGACCGAGTCGGGTGTCATCGAGAAGACCGCGCTCGTCTACGGCCAGATGGACGAGCCGCCCGGGGTCCGGCTGCGCGTCGCGCTCTCGGCCCTCACCGTGGCGGAGTACTTCCGCGACGTGAAGAACCAGGACGTGCTGCTGTTCGTCGACAACATCTTCCGGTTCGTGCAGGCAGGCTCCGAGGTCTCCACGCTGCTCGGTCGCATGCCTTCCGCGGTGGGGTACCAGCCCACCCTGGCCGACGAGATGGGCGAGCTCCAGGAGCGCATCACGTCGACGAAGGGCCACTCGATCACGTCGCTGCAGGCTGTCTACGTGCCCGCCGACGACTACACCGACCCGGCGCCGTTCACGACCTTCACCCACCTCGACGCCACGACCGAGCTCTCGCGGCAGATCGCGGCCCTCGGCATCTATCCCGCCGTGGACCCGCTCGCCTCGACGTCCAACATCCTGGCACCCGAGGTCGTGGGGGAGCGTCACTACCGGGTCGCCCGTCGGGTGCAGGAGATCCTGCAGCGCTACAAGGAGCTCCAGGACATCATCGCCATCCTCGGACTCGACGAGCTCTCCGAGGACGACAAGGTCATCGTGTCCCGGGCCCGGAAGATCCAGCGGTTCCTCTCGCAGCCGTTCTTCGTCGGCGAGGTCTTCACCGGCCTCCCCGGGATCTTCGTCCCGGTCGACGAGACGGTCGACAGCTTCGAGGCGCTCGCGAACGGCGAGCTCGACGAGGTTCCGGAGCAGGCCTTCTTCAACGTCGGTGGGGTCGAGAGCGTGCTCGCCAAGGCCAAGACCTTCGAGTCGTGAGCGACGTCATGCTCCATGTGGAAGTCGTCTCACCGGAGCACGTCCTGTACTCGGGTGAGGGCGAGATGGTCGTGTGCCGGACCGCCGAGGGCGACATCGCGTTCCTGCCCGGGCACGCCCCGTTCCTCGGAGCGCTCGGTGTGGCGAAGGTCCGCGTCATCCTCCCTGCGGGTGAGCAGGCGGTGGCGGTGCACGCAGGGTTCGTCGAGGTGAGCAACGACCGCGTCGTCGTCCTCTCCGACGTCGCGGAGCTTCCCGAGCAGATCGACGTCGCCCGCGCCGAAGCTGCGAAGTCGCGTGCCGAGGCCACGATCGCCGCCGACGAAACCGACGGCGAGGCCGCCGAGGCGCTCCAGCGCGCCGAGCTGCGTCTCGACCTCGCCGGGGTCGGCTCCCCGACCTGAGCTCCGCCGCACTGAGTCGGCGATCTGCGTCGGCGATCTGCGTCGGCCGGGGCGCGGCTGACCGCGCGCCGTGCAGGCCTAGTCTGCGCCCGTGATCCGTCATCGAAACTCCTCGCGCGTCCGTCGCGCGCTCGCCGTGCTGGTGGCCGTCGGTCTCGTCGGTCCCGTGCTTGGTGCGGAGTCGGTGACCGCGGCCGACCGGAGCACGAAGGCGTTCCGCGGCCTGGGGACGTGGGTCGACGTCTACGACTACGTGCCCGGGTTCCAGGACGACGGCGGGCCGCCGTCGGTCTCGGTCGACAGCATCGACGACATGGCGCGTCTCGGTGTCCGGACGCTGTACCTCCAGGCGGCCCAGGACGACGCGCGCATCTCGGGACGCACCGTCGACCCCAAGCTGCTCGGCACGTTCCTGCGCCGCGCGCACGACGTCGACATCGCGGTCGTGGCCTGGTACCTGCCGAAGCTCGCGCCGGTCTCGGCCGATCTCCGCCGGATCGAGGCGTTGGAGCGCTTCGAGTCGCAAGGCGAGCGCTTCGACGGCATCGCCCTCGACATCGAGTGGACCCAGGGGGTGCCCGACCCGAAGCAGCGGAACAAGGCCCTGGTGAGGCTCGCGACGAAGGCCCGCAAGGTCATCGACGACCGCGCGCTGGGCGCGATCGTCCTCGAGCCGCTCCTCTTGGAGGAGGTCAACCTCCTCTACTGGCCGGACTTCCCGTGGAGGAAGCTGCGGGGCTCGTTCGACGTGTGGATGCCGATGAGCTACTGGACGAATCGCGACTCCGCCTCGGGGCTGCGTGACGGTTTCGCCTACACCGACGAGAACATCCGCCGGGTGCGCAAACGGCTCGGCGACCCGAATGCGGTCGTCCACGCGATCGGCGGGATCGCGAACGCGGCCCTCACGAGGGACTACGTCGGGTTCGTGAAAGCGGCGAGGAAGCGCGACGCCGTCGGCTGGTCGGTCTACGACTTCAACACCACCACGAGCGGCGTCTGGGCCCGGCTCCGGGACGCGTGATGCGGGCCAACGCGATCATCGCCGGGGTGAACAAGGCCGGGACGACGTCGCTCTTCGTGTCCCTCGCGTCCCACCCTGACGTCGTTCCCGCCTCCGTCAAGGAGACGCGCTACTTCCTCCCGGCCCGCTGGCGCCAGGGCCTCGAACCCGTCGCGATCTACGAGTCCTACTTCTCCGATGCGCCGCCGGCGGCGCGCGTGCGACTGGAGGCGACGCCCTCGTACTTCTACGGCGCCGAGTCGGTGATCGACGCGATGCGCAATGTCTGCGGCGACGACCTCCAGGTCATCGTCGTCCTGCGCGATCCCGTCGTCCGCTTCTGGTCTTTCTTCACCTTCCAGAAGGCCCGCCTCCGGATCCCCGAGGACCTCTCCGCCGAGGAGTACCTCGAGCGCGCGGACGCGATGAGCGACGCAGACTTCGCCGTCGCCGACAACGAGCGCTGGTTCGGTGTTCGGGGTGGGTGCTACGCAGACTGGCTCCCCGCGTGGCACACCGCCTTCGGGCCGCGGCTGCGGGTGGAATTCTTCGAGCACCTGATGGCCGCCCCGGATCGCGTGCTGCACGACACCGCCGAGTTCCTCGGCATCGACCCGGGCGCGTTCCCGTCGACGAGCCTCGCCTCCGAGAACCGGACCACCGGGTACAAGCGGGCCGGGTTCCAGCGGCTCGCGCTGGGGTTCAACGATCGGTTCGAGAAGTTCCTGCGACGTCACTACGGGCTGAAGGAGCGCCTGCGGTCCGTCTACTACCGGCTGAACGGCACCGCCCGCCGCGAGCAGATGCCCGTCGCGATCCGCGCCTTGCTCACCGAACGGTACGTGGGGCCGAACCAGCGCCTGGCCGCGCAGCTGGCGGAGATGGGCGTGACCGATGTGCCGCCGTGGTGCGCGGCACGCCCCACCAGGTCGTCGGGCGACTAGTAGTCCACCGCGGAGAAGCGCATCATCTTCTGCCACTTGTGCGTGGCGCTGATCCGTCGGATGGTGCCCGTCTTCGAGCGCATGCTGAGCGTCTCGGTGCTGGCGCCGTCGCCGCGGTAGCGGACACCCCGGAGGATGTCGCCCTCGGTGACGCCCGTCGCCGCGAAGAACACGTCGTCGCTCGCCACGAGATCGTCGGTCGTGAGCACGCGGTCGAGGTCGTAGCCGCCGTCGAGTGCCGCCCGCCGTTCCTCCTCGTTGCGGGCCACGAGGCGGCCCTGGATCTCACCGCCGAGGGACTTGAGCGCACACGCGGCGATGACGCCTTCCGGGGTCCCGCCGACGCCGAAGAGGATGTCGGAACCGGAGTCGGCCCAGGCGGTCTCGAGCGCGCCCATGACGTCACCGTCGGGGATGAGCCGCACCATCGCGCCCGCGTCGCGGCACTCGCGGATGATGTCGTGGTGGCGGTCGCGGTCGAGCACGACGGCGGTGACGTCCTTGACCTGTTCGCCCTTGGCCTTCGCGACCGCTTCGAGGTTGGCCTTGACGGGCGCGTCGAGGTCGATGTGGTCGCGCGCCTCGGGGCCCACCGCGATCTTCTCCATGTACACGCACGGGCCGGGGTTGAACATCGAGCCCCGTTCGGCGACCGCGATCACCGAGATCGCGTTGTTGCGCCCGAGCGACGTGAGCGTCGTGCCATCGACGGGGTCGACGGCGATGTCGCAGGCGACGCCACCGGCTCCGATCTCCTCCCCGTTGAAGAGCATCGGGGCCTCGTCCTTCTCGCCTTCCCCGATCACGACGACACCCTCCATCGGGATGGAGTTGAGGACGAGGCGCATCGCGTCGACGGCGGCCTGGTCGGCGGCGAGCTTGTCGCCCCGGCCGATCCAGCGGGCTGCGGCCATCGCAGCCGCCTCGGTGACGCGCGCGAGGTCGAGGGCAAGGTTGCGATCGGGGGCTTCGCGTTGCTCCATCATGGGGCGAGCCTACCCGGGGACCTCCAGCATCCGATCCGGCGCGTTCGGTCTGCCGCTACCGTGACGCTCCGTGACTGGAGCTGCGCCCGCCAGGGGCGCCCAGAAGGTGGGCCTGGTGACCGGGGCCGCGTCGGGCATCGGTCGGGCCACCGTCGAGCGTCTTGCGCGCGAGGGCTGGTCCGTCGTGGCCGTCGACGTCGACGCCGATCGGCTTGGGTGGGTCGATGAGGTCGCCGACGTCGCGGTCGTCACCCAGGTCGCCGATGTGGCGACCGAGGAGGGGAACGCCGACGCGGTCGCGCGGGCGGTCGACGCGTTCGGAGGGCTCCATGCCGTGGTGCTGAACGCGGCGGTCGGCTCCGCCGGTTCGCTCGAGACCCAGCCGCTCGCAGAGCTCGACCGGGTCCTCGACGTGAACCTGCGCGGCGTGGTCCTGGGCGTGCGTGCGGCGCTTCCGGTGCTGCGGGCGACCGGCGGTGGACCGGGCCGTTCGATCGTCGTCACCGGGTCCGTCTCGGGGCTGTTCGCCGATCCCGGCATGTGGGCCTACAACGCCTCGAAGGGCGGGGCGGTCAACTTCGCGCGTGCCGCTGCGATCGACCTCGCGGCCGACGGGATCCGGGTGAACGCGGTCTGTCCTGGCGGGATCGCGACCACCGGGATGACGGCCCCGATGGAGCGGCATGCGCCGGCGCTCTTCGAGGAGATGCGCAGCCACGTGCCGATGCAGCGATGGGGTCGGCCGGAGGAGGTCGCGGCGGCGATCGCGTTCCTGGTCTCGGACGACGCATCGTTCGTGACCGGCGTCGCGCTCCCGGTCGATGGTGGAGTCAC
>JBKJJI010000323.1:0-12577 GCA_046598115.1 Acidimicrobiia bacterium
CCCGCCGTACTCGATCTTCATGCGGGGCATCGAGCGGGCAGTGCTGCCCACCTGCGCGCGGTACGGCATCGGGGTGATCCCGTGGAGCCCGCTCGCCGGCGGCTTGCTCACTGGCAGGTACCGCAAAGGTCAGCCGCCCCCCGAGGGGTCGCGGATGGCCCGGGGCTTCGGCTCGCAGCACCAGAGCGAGAAGGCGAAGGCCGCGCACGAGCACCGGCTCGACCTCGTCGAGGAGCTCATCGTGGTGGCCGAGACCGCCGGCATCCCGCTCTCGCACCTCGCGCACGCGTTCGTGCTCGAGCACCCCGCGATCACCTCCGCGATCATCGGGCCGCGCACGATGGAGCAGCTCGACGACGCGCTCGCGGGTGCCGACGTGCGCCTCGACGAGGCGACGCTGGACGCGATCGATCAGATCGTCGCTCCCGGCACCGACGTGAGTGCCGGCGACCCCTGGCAGCCCCCCGGCCTGGCGAAGGCGAACCGACGTCGACCCCGCTGAATCCCGTCAGGTGCCGCTGAGGACGAACGGTTCGGTGATCGCGTCGTCGAGCGCGGCACGCACGACGTGCGGGAGCTCCGAAGGGAAGAACGCGTCGCCCGTCGCCGAGAGCTCGTCGGGCGTCCACCACCGGTACTCGAGGAGCGAGCGCTGCTCGATCTCGTCCCACGAGGCCGACGACGGCTCGAAGCGCGGCACACGGACCGCGAAGAACGACTCGGCCTGGCGGTACTCGACGTCTTCGAAGTCGAAGATCGCGACGCGGGTCGCCACGACCGGCCCGAACTCGGCGGGGTCGAGGACGTGCCCGGTCTCCTCCAGCACCTCCCGGGCCGCAGCGACCTCCGTCGGTTCGCCATCGTCGATACCGCCGCCCGGGGTGTGCCACCACGTCCCGCGCTCGGGATGTGCGGGGTCGACGCCCCGGATGAGGAGGACGGCGGCCTCGGCGAGCAGCAGGACGCGCGCCGCCTGCCGGTCGATCGGCACGGCTCAGGAGCCGCCCGTCACTCGGTCGGCAGGGTGCTGAGGTCCACCAGGCCGAGCTCCATCGCTCCCGTGAAGCCGCCGTCGGCCATGAGGTCGAAGCCGTTCACGTACGACGCCTCGTCGCTGTTGAGGAACACCAGCGGGCCGGCCATCTCGTCGGGCCGGCCCATGCGGCCGACCTGCGCGGCCGTCCACTCGAGCAGCGACGACCCGAGCGCCTCGCGGAACGCCGGCATCATCGGCGACTCGACCGGACCGGGGCTGAGGCAGTTCATCCGGATCCCGCGCCCGATCAGCTCGTGGGCGCGGTGCATCGTGTAGACGACGACGCACTCCTTCGAGAAGAAGTAGGGGTCGCCCTGCTCGGCGAGGTTGGCGCTTGCCCAGGCCGCGCCCGACGCCAGGTCGGGGGTCGCCAGCACTTCCTGGATCGCGGGGAGGTGGTTGCGCCACCCGGACCCGGCCTTCGACGCGACATGCGCGATGGCACCGCCATCGGCCATGTGGCCGGCGACCACCTGCTCGGTGATGTGGCGCAGCCCGAGGAAATTGACGCCGAACACGCGGTCCGGCGGGAGGGTCTGCGGGACTCCGGCGATGTTGAAGAGGCAGTCGATCGACCCGCCGACCTTCGTGAGCGTCGCCTCGATCGACGCGGGATCGCCGCAGTCGGTCTCGTAGGTCCCGGCGACGGAAGCCCCATCAGGCGCCCCATCAGGCGCGGAGACGGGCGCGATGTCGAGCGCGTGCACCTCCGCACCGCAGTCGAGGAGCATCGCGACGGTCGCCGCGCCCATGCCCGACGCGGCGCCGGTGACGACCACTCGCTTGCCCTGGTACGAGAACGCCACGTGCCGACTCCTTGGTCGAGGTGCGTTGTGAGGGTGTGTCGTGCGGGTTGGACGACGGTGCGGGTGGCCGGACTACAGGATGCCGACGGCCGAGTCGGCAGCGTACGCGAGGAACGCGTCGACCCGATCCGCGATCGATGACGGATCTCCCTGGGCGGCTCCTCCACCGGCGCCCTGCAGGCGGCGGGTGTAGACCCCCTCGACGATGCAGGCCATCTTCCAGCAGCCGAACACGGTGAACCATCCACGCGCGTCGAGGTCACGACCCGATCGCTCGGCGTACCGGGTCGCAGCGACCTCCCGACGAGGGAAGGCCGGGGCGAGCGTGGGCGCCGAGTCGAGGAACGGCGCCCCGTCGCCCGGGTCGGTCCAGTAGAGCAACGACCAGCACGCATCGGCGACCGCGTCGCCGATGGTGCACAGCTCCCAGTCGAGGACCGCGCTCACCTGGTACGAGTCGTCGAGCACCACGTTGTCGAACCGGTAGTCACCGTGGACCAGCGACGGGCGATCGGCCTCCGCGGGCACGGTTCGCGCGAGCCGGTCGTGGAGGTCGTCGAGGAGTGGGAGGTCGCGCACCTTCGCCCGCTCGACCTGGGTCTTCCATCGGCGGAGCTGCCGCTCGACGTATCCGGTGTGGTGCTTCGCGAGGTCGCCGAGGCCGATCTCCTCGATGTCGAGCGCGTGCAGGGCCACCTGGGTGTCGACGAGCGAGTCGGTCGCTGCGTCAGCCTCCGCGATCGAGAGCGCTGCACCGTCGGCCTCGGTGCGCAGGATCGCGCCGTCGACGAACTGCATCACGTAGAACGGCCCGTCGGTCACGTCGAGGTCGTCGCAGCGCGCGACCGCCGCGGGGACGGGCACCGCCGTCGGGGCGAGCGCAGCGAGGATCCGCCACTCACGGTCCATGTCGTGGGCGGTAGCGAGCACCGCCCGAACCGGGGGACGCCGCAGCGCCCAGGCGGCTCCGGCGGCATCGACGACCCGGTAGGTGAGGTTCGATCCCCCGGCCGCCACGAGCGAGAAGTCCAGCGGTCCGTCGGCCACGGGTACGTGGTCGCGCAGCCAGGCGATGACCGCCTCGACGTCGAGGCCGGGATGCTCGGTCAGAACGCCACCGGCATGTGCTTGATGCCGTTGATGAAGTTGGAGCGCAGCCGCTCGACGTCGCCGGCGAGCCGCATCTTCGGGATCCGTCCGAGGAGCTCCTCGAACATCACGCGGATCTCGAGCTTCGCGAGGTGCGTGCCGAGGCAGAAGTGCGGCCCGCCACCGCCGAACGCCTGGTGGTCCTTGGCGTCGCGGGTGACGTCGAAGCGGTGCGGATCCTCGAACACGTCGGGATCGTGGTTCGCGGCGATGTACCAGAGCGCGACTTTGTCGCCCTCCTTGATCGTATGCCCCCGCACCTCGGTGTCGGTGCGCGCGGTGCGCCGCATGTACATGACCGGCGACGCGTGCCGGAGCATCTCGTCGACGGCGGAGGGGAGCAGCGCCGGATCGGCGAGGAGCTTGTCGCGCTCGCCCGGGTTCTCCAGCAGCGCGAGCATCCCGTGCGAGATGAGGTTACGAGTCGTCTCGTTCCCAGCCACGGCGAGGAGCTCGAAGAAGAGGTCGAACTCCATGTCGGTGAGCCGTTCGCCCTCGACCTCCGAGCCGAGGAGCACGCTGATGATGTCGTCGCCCGGATCGGCTCGCTTCTTCTCGGCGAGGTCGTTGGCGTAGAGGAACATCTCTGTCGCCGCTTCCATGGCGTTCTCGGCGGAGACCGCGTACTCCGGGTCCTCGGACCCGATCATCCGGTTGCTCCAGTCGAACAGCTTGTGGCGGTCCTCCTTGGGGACGCCCATCATCTCGGCGATCACCTGGAGCGGGAGCTCAGCGGCGACATCGACGACGAAGTCGCACTCACCCCGCTCGGCGACCCTGTCGACGAGTGACCGGGCGATCTCGCGCACGCTGTCGTGCAGGCGACCGATCATCCGCGGCGTGAAGCCCTTGTTCACCAGCAGCCGCAGCTTCGTGTGCCGCGGCGGGTCCATCTGCAGCATCATCATGCGCTGCTGCTCGAGCTGGCTCTCCTCGAGCTCGTGGAGCGTGATCCCCCATTCGCTGGAGTTGTGCTCCCAGTCGTGACTCACCTTGGTGAGGTCGTCGGCCCGGGTGATGCACCAGAAGCCCGCGCCGTCGGTCTCGGGGTGGAAGTAGACGGGTGCCTCGCGTCGGAGGAGGTCGAACTGGTCGTGGGGCACCCCCGCGACGAACGTCTCGAGGTTCGTGAGGTCGACGTCGGCGATCGTGAGTGCCACGGGGTCTCCAGTGATCGGGGTCTCCGGGTTCGGGGCGGACTGGAACACGTTACGATTCCGAGCGTCGGTGCGCCAGCAGGCGCCCGATGATGCAAGGCGAGCGAGCCAGTTCGAGGGATGCCGGGCCGAGCGAGCCCAGGCCGATGAGCCAGGCCGATGAGCCAGGTCGAGGGGAGCACACCGTGCACGATCTCGTGATCCGCGGGGGGACCGTCGTCGACGGGAGCGGTGCCGCGCCGGTCGGGGCCGATGTGGCGATCGACGACGGCCGCGTCACCCTCGTTGGCCAGGTCGATGCCGAGGGCGCGCAGGAGATCGACGCCACCGGTCGGATCGTCACCCCCGGGTTCGTCGACGTGCACACCCACTACGACGGTCAGGTCACGTGGGACCCGCTGCTCACCCCGTCGTCGTGGCACGGCGTCACGACCGTGGTGATGGGCAACTGTGGCGTCGGCTTCGCGCCCGCCAAGCCCGACGAGCACGAGTGGCTCATCGGCCTGATGGAGGGCGTCGAAGACATCCCCGGCGCCGCGCTCTCCGAGGGCATCCGCTGGGGATGGGAGACCTTCCCCGAGTTCCTCGACTTCCTCGACGCGCAGCCGCTGGCGATCGACGTCGCGACCCAGGTGCCGCACGGCTCGGTGCGCGGCTACGTCATGGGCGAGCGTGGGGCCCGCAACGAACCTGCGAACCCCGACGACATCGCCGCGATGGCCGCGATCGTGAAGGAGGGCATCGAAGCCGGCGCCCTCGGTCTGTCGACGTCGCGCACGATCGCGCACCGGGCGATCGACGGCGAGCCGGTGCCCGGCACCTTCGCCGCCGAGGACGAGCTGTTCGGGCTGGGGCGCATGCTCGGCGAGGTCGGCGAGGGCGTCTTCGAGCTCGCGCCCGCGGGCGTGATGGGGGAGGACCTCGCTGCGCCTGCGCGCGAGATGGAGTGGATGCGTCGGCTCGCCGAGGCGACGGGCCGACCGGTCACCTTCGCGTTGGCCCAGCACGACGAGTCGCCCGACCAGTGGAAGGCCCAGCTCGAGCTCGCCCAGCAGGCGTGGGACGACGGCATCCAGATCCGACCCCAGATCGCGGGCCGACCGCTCGGGCTCCTCCTCGGGCTCCAGACCTTCCACCCGCTCGGCGGTCGCCCCAGCTACCAGGCCATCGCCGAGCTGTCGCTCGACGAGCGCGTGGAGCGCATGCGCGACCCGGGGCTGCGCGCCGCGATCCTCGGTGAGCAGCCCATCGGTGATCCCCGCGCCTCGTTCATCGGGCTGGGGCTCGATCGCACGTTCGTGATGGGGGACCCGCCCGACTACGAGCCCGCGCCCGAGACGAGCATCGCCGCGCTCGCTTCCGAGGAGGGCGTCGACCCGTGGGAGATGCTCTACGACCTGCTCCTGCGTGACGACGGTCGCGAGCTGTTGCTCCGTCCGCTCCTCGGATACTCGAACTTCGACCACGAAGCCATCCGCGAGATGATCCTGCACCCGACGAGCGCGCTCGGGCTCGGCGACGGCGGTGCACACGTCGGCGCGATCTGCGACGCGAGCATCGAGACGACGATGCTCACGCACTGGGCTCGGGACCGCACGCGCGGTGCGCGTCTTCCCGTCGAGCTGGTCGTGCAGAAGATGACGAGCGACACCGCGTCGCTCTACGGCCTCGGCGATCGCGGCGTGCTCGCACCCGGCCTGCGCGCCGACGTGAACGTCATCGACTTCGACGGCCTGACGCTCCATCGCCCCGAGATGGTCTACGACCTCCCCGGCGGTGCCCGTCGCCTGCTGCAGCGCGCCACCGGCTATTCGTCGACGCTCGTCGCCGGCGTCGAGATCATGCGCGACGGCGCCGAGACCGGTGCCCGTCCCGGTGCACTCGTCCGCGGCGCGCGCTGAAGTCCGCCTTACTGACCAAACGGCCGACCGACAACATCCATCCCACCCAAGGAGCGTCCCGAAATGAGCAAGGTGTCCGTCGTCGCCATCCTGAAGATCAAGGCCGACAAGGCCGACGCGTTCCCCGACGCCTGGGACGGCCTGCTGGCGTCCGTCGACGCCGACGAGCCCGGGACCGAGCACTACATGCTCCACCGGTCGACCACCGACCCCACGGAGTTCGTCGTGACCGAGCTGTACGTCGACCAGGCCGCGCTCGACGCCCACATGGGCAGCGAGGCGTTCGGCACGTTCGGCGCATCCCTCGGCGACTTCATCGAGGAGTTCGACATGAAGATGCTCGCACCGGTGAAGGCCGCCAAGGGGCAGCTCTGACGATGGCGGTCGACGTCCCACGGTTCCCCAACGGTCTCTTCCGGCTCGGCGACGACGGGATCGTCGAGATCACGGGCGGCGAGACCCGGGTCCCCGCCGCCGACGTCAAGGCGATCGAGGTCGGTGAGCCGAAGAAGGGCCGGATCACGGTGAAGCTGCGCTGGGTGAGCGGGATCAACAACAACACGAGCAAGTTCCTCGTCGAGGAGGAGCACGCGGCGCTGCTCGACGAGCTCGTCGCCGCCGGCCGGGCCGCCGGTGGCGCAGTCGGCTGACGAGAACCCGTCCGCCGAGCGTTGCACGTCGACTTCAATTCCTCCGAGGGCGCGAGCCTCGGCGTCGAGCTCGTCGAGCGTCTGGGCCCCGTCGCCGAGCGGCTCGGGTGTGTCGATGAGCTCGACTACGTGCGAACCCGGGTGACGGCCGACGGGCGCACCTGGGTCGACGAGTTCCTCGCCAACCACCGTGAGGAGCTGATCGCGTTCCGTCGACACCTCCACGCGCATCCGGAGCTGAGCTACGAGGAGCACGAGACGACGGCGATGATCGCCGAGCGTCTGCGGGCGGCCGGGCTCGAGCCCCGGGTGCTCGCGTCCGGGACCGGCCTGGTCTGCGACGTCGGCCCCGGCGGCGGTCCGGTCGTGGCCCTGCGCGCCGACATCGACGCGCTCGCGATGACCGACGAGAAGGACGTCCCCTACCGGTCCCGGATCCCGGGGGTCGCCCACGCCTGCGGCCACGACGTCCACACCACGATCGTCCTGGGCGCGGGGCTCGCGCTCTCGTCTCGGCTCGATCGGGGAGCCGTGCGACTGATCTTCGAGCCCGCGGAGGAGACCGTTCCGGGCGGAGCACTCGCGGTGATCGACGACGGCGGTCTCGACGACGTCGACGCGGTGTTCGCCTTCCACTGCGACCCGAAGCTCGACGTCGGCCTCGTCGCCACGCGGGTCGGCGCGGTCACGTCGGCGACCGACAAGGTGTCGGTCCGGCTCCACGGGCCCGGCGGGCACACGGCCCGACCGGAGCAGACGGTCGACCTGGTGCCCCTGGCCGGACAGGTCGCGATCATGCTCCCGGGAGCGCTCCAGCACCGGGCCGGGGCCACCGGTCTGTTGCTCGCGTTCGGTGCGATCCACGCCGGCGACGCGGCCAACGTCATCCCGACGACGGCCGAGCTCCGCGGCTCGGTGCGCACGCCGGACCCGTCGGTCTGGGCGGACGCGCCCTTGTTGCTCGACGACGCGCTCGCAGAAGTGCTCGAAGGGAGCGGAGCGACCTGGTCGGTCGACTACGTGTCGGGCACGCCACCGGCCGTCAACACCGCGGCCGAGACGGCGACGCTCGAGGCCGCGGTCCGCGCCACCCTGGGGGACGCGGCGCTCCGGGAGGCGCCACGCAGCATGGGTGGCGACGGGTTCGCCTGGTACCTCGAGCGGGTCCCCGGTTCGTACGCCCGCCTCGGGGTCCACGACCCTGCCCGTGGCGACGATCGCCTCGACATCCACGCCGGCACGTTCGATATCGACGAAGGCGCGATCGAGGCCGGCGTGCGGGTGCTGACCGAGGCCGCGGTGCGGTCGATCGCGGCGGCCAGCGAGTAATCTCGCCCGACGGAGGGGAGTATCCCCGCACACCGGTGTCGTCATCACGGCTCTCGAGCCCGGCACGGTGGCCTGCACGAGCAGCCGATCCTCGGCAGCCAATGTTCGGTAGGTGGGAGAGACCTCCAGTGGTCAGCGGCACACCACCGCGGTGTGCTGTGGAACGACGCACTGGAGGGTTGCGTGGACGCCAGCATCTGGCTCTGGGCCGGGGTCATCGCCTTCATCTTGTTGATGCTGGCGATCGACCTCTTCGTGTTCCAGAAAGAGGCACACGAGGTCTCGATGCGCGAGGCCGTGGCCTGGAGCTGCGTGTGGATCGCCTGCGGCCTCTCGTTCGGCCTCGTCGTCTGGGCGATCGGCGACGGGAAGGCCGCGGGTGAGTACTACGCCGGCTACCTGATCGAGAAGAGCCTCTCGGTCGACAACATCTTCGTCTTCGCCCTGATCCTCTCGTACTTCGCGGTTCCGCCCAAGCTCCAGCACCGGGTGCTCTTCTACGGCGTCCTCGGGGCGCTCGTGCTGCGCGCCATCTTCATCGTGCTCGGCGCCGCGATCCTCAAGGAGTTCCACTGGGCGATCTACCTCTTCGGTGGGTTCCTGGTGATCACCGGGATCCGCATGGCCCGCCACAGCGACATCGAGGTGCATCCCGAGCGCAACCCGCTGCTCAAGCTGCTCCGGAAGGTCGTCCCGATCACCCCCGACTACCGGGGTGAGAAGTTCTTCGTCCGCGAGGGCGTCCGTCGGTACGCGACCCCGCTGCTCGCGGTGCTGCTGGTCATCGAGACGACCGATGTGGTGTTCGCGGTGGACTCGATCCCGGCGATCTTCGCGGTCACCAAAGACACGTTCATCGTGTTCACCTCGAACGCGTTCGCGATCCTCGGTCTCCGCGCGCTCTACTTCGTGCTCGCCGGCGCGATGGGGCGGTTCGTCTACCTCAAGGTCGGGCTCGCGACGGTCCTGGTGTACGTCGGCGTCAAGATGATCCTGTCCGAGACGTACAAGATCCCGATCGGCATCTCGCTCGGCGTGATCGCGGTGGTCCTCGCGGTCTCGATCGGCGCGTCGCTCCTCAAGACGCGAGGAAGTCCCGACGACGAGCCGACCGCCACTGCGGTCGTGGAGGAGCAGGCATGAGTGCCGAGAAGGTCCTTGTCTTCGGTGATGACCACTCCCCGGGCGCAGACCTCGCGTGGGGATGGGTCTGCGCGCAGGCCTGGACGGGCTGGCGGGCCGAGGTGGTGACGGCAGAGATGCCTCCGATCGGTCCACCGCCCGACACGGAGGCCGCGGCGCTGCACGATTGGGAGCCCCCGTCGTGGCGCCACGCTGCCGACACGTGTGGGTTCAGTGCCGTGCAGCACCTGCGCGCCGACGCCGACCCGCGGTTCGTGCTCGGCCAACGGTCCGACGCGGCCCTCGTCGTGGTCGGCCCGACCGGCAAGGGCTTCTTGAAGGTGGTGCATCTCGGGAGCACCGCTGAGCACCTCCTGCACCACCTTCCGGCACCGCTCGTCATCGCCCGTGGTGAGCAGCCGGTGCGCCGTGTGCTCGTCGCCGTCGATGGGTCGGAGCACGCGCATCGTGCCGTCGAGACGCTTGCCGCCCTGCCCTGGGTCGGGTCGGTCGAGGCGGTCGAAGTGGTGATGGTGTCGGACGATGATGCCAAGGCGGCGGCCGAGCTCGAACGCGCCCCCACGGTGCTCGATGGCGTGCCGGTGACCACTCGAAGGCTCCAGAGCGGCGAGTCGATCGCCGGGTCCATCCTCTCCGCCGCGGCCACGATCGACGCCGACCTAATCGTGATGGGGAGCCGCGGGGTGGGGCCACTCAAGCGGTTGCTCTCCGGATCGACGTCGACGGCAGTCGCCGGACGGGCTCCGTGCTCCGTGCTGATGGTGCACGCCGCCCACGACTGAGGATGGTCGAGGTCGGGCGTGCAGGCCTCCCGACCCAGGCGAGTTGGCTCAAGGAGCAGGTGCCTCGATCAGCTCGAGCATCGTCCCGTCGGGGTCGGGGAACAGCAGCGCACGGAGCTCGGGGAGACCGGGTCCCATGTCGAGGGTGGCAGGCGGCGTGAGGCACGCAACCCCGGCTGCCGCGAGCTCGGCGTGCGCGGCGTCGATGTCGTCGACGAGCAGCGCCATGCGGAACGCACCGATGCGGTTGGCCTCGTCCGACGGGGTGCCCACCGGCGTCGGGTTGCGCCACTGCACGAGGTCGATCGCGAACGTGCCGTCGCCGCGGGGATCGTCGAGGTAGGCCATCTCCCACTCGGCGTCGGCGCCGAGTCCGAGCGCGGACTCGTCGCGGGGACCGGGCGCGAACCGGGCGCGCGGCACGAACCCGAGGACCTGCTCGTAGAACGCCACCGACCGGTCGAGGTCGGCGCAGTTGATCGCCACGAACGAGAACCGGTCGGCGCTCCCGCCGATCAGCTCGACGGCGGTGCCGTCGGGATCCGCAGTGACGAACGTCCGCATCGTGGGCGCCCCCGCCATGGTGACCTCGTGCGGATCCGTGAGGTGGGCGACTCCGGCGGTGCGGAGACGGGCATGCGTCCCGTCGAGGTCGGCGGTCGTGAACCCGAGACGCGCGAATCCGAGCGTGTTTGCCACGGTCGGCGGTGCCCCCACCGGCCGGGGTACTTGCCACTCGAGCAGGTCGACGACGGCGCCGTCGAAGCCGCGGTCGTCGTGCAGGATCCACGCGTCCCACGACGCGGTGTCGAGGCCGAACGCCGCGCCCGGTTGGGGCGGCGAGACGGTGTGGGTCGCAGGCGTGAGCCCGAGCGCGTCGCGGTAGAAGCCCAGCGACCGGTCGAGCGACGCACAGTTGACGTTGAGGTGGAACACCCGCTGTGCATCGATCGGCATCGTGACTCCCGAATGGCCCCCCGGAGCTCGGGAAGGAAGCCAGACGGTAACGTGCCCGGATGGACGCCGCCAGGAGCGCGATCGAGCACATCGTCTACGGATATGCCGAGCGCGTCGACGCGGGCGACTTCGCCGGCGTGGCCGCGCTCTTCGCGCGTGCCCGCTACAAGGGCGGCGGGCCCGACGACCCCGGTGTCGAGGGCTCCGAGCCGGTGCAGAAGATCTTCGAGTCGATGGTTCGCCGCTACGACGACGGCACGCCTCGCACCAAGCACGTCACGACGAACCTCGTGATCGACGCCGACGAGGCGGCCGGGACCGCGTCGGCTCGCTCCTACTACACGGTCTTCCAGCAGGTCGACGACTCGCCGCTCCAGCCGATCATCGCGGGCCGATACCACGACCGCTTCGCGGTGCTCGACGGCGAGTGGTGGTTGACCGAGCGCGTCATCTTCTGCGATCTGATCGGCGACCTCTCGCGGCACCTCGCCGTCGACCCGTTCTCCAGCCCGGCCTCGAGCCCCACCTCGACGGGAGGAGCTCCGTGACCAGGATCACCGACCACCCCGAGGGCGCAGCGCGCGTCCGGCTCGTCACGTTCGACCGTCCCCAGGCTCGCAACGCCTTCGACTCGGACCTGTACCGGGGTGTGGCCGACGCGCTCGACGAGGCCGCAGCCAGCGACGACTTCGCGGTCGTCGTGCTCACCGGCGAGGGCACCGCGTACTCGGCCGGGCAGGACCTCGTCGAGATGGGGCGGCTCGGCCGACCTGCCGACGATGCCGACGCCGCGACCGTGCTCGAGCACGACCAGGCCGCGCACGGCTTCAGCCGCTTCATCGGGGCGATCGAGGCGTTCCCGAAGCCGATCGTCGCCGCCGTGAACGGCGTCGCCGTGGGGATCGGCACCACGATGCTCCCGTACTGCGACCTCGTGCTCGCGTCCGACCTCGCCCGGTTCCGGCTGCCGTTCGCGAGCCTGGGCGTGGTCCCAGAGGCGGGGAGCAGCTACACGCTCCCGATGGTGATGGGGTGGCAGGCCTCGGCACACGCGCTCTTCACCGCCGAGTGGCTCGACGTGGAGCAGGCGATCGCGTGCGGACTCGTCTGGCGTCGCTGCGGGCCCGATGAGCTCGTCCCCGAGGCGCTCGCCGTCGCGGGCGCGATCGCCAAGATGCCGATCACGTCGCTCGTCGAGACGAAGCGCCTCTTGCTCGCGACGCGGCTCGACGCGGCGCGGGCCGCTCGGGCCCGCGAGGAGGCCGTCTTCCGCGACGTCACCGGCGCACCGGCGCACCGGGAGGCGATCGCCGCGTTCCTCGAGAAGCGCGAGCCCGACTTCACGAATCTGACCGAGCAGTAGGCTCGGCGTTGTCCGAGCACGGCATCGAGCACCCAGCCGAGCGATCGAACTAGCACAACAGGGAGGGGCACCATGTCCTGGAAGGTCGTCGTCGACTTCGACGTCTGTGAGAGCAACGCCATCTGCATGGGCATCGCCCCCGAGGTCTTCGAGGTGCGCGACGACGACTTCCTCTACGTCCTCGAGGAGCACCCCGACGACGACCTGAAGCCGAAGGTCGAGCAGGCCGTCGTCGGGGTGCTCCTCGAGGACGTAGAGGAAGTCGTCGTCGCGCACCTCGAAGACCTCGGGGGCGATGCCCATG
>JBKJJI010000053.1:0-5778 GCA_046598115.1 Acidimicrobiia bacterium
GATCGCTCCGAGCTTTGCGGCCGCGAGGTAGCCGACGAGGTACTCGGGTCCGGGGGGCAGGACGAGCGCGACGACATCGCCTGCTCCGATGCCCCTGCGGGTCAGGCCGACCGCGACCTCGTCGCTGATCCGATCGAGGACGGTGAACGAGAGCGGCCACCCGTCCGGGGCGATGTACGCCGGCGCATCGGCGTGGCGTCTCGCCGCCTCGCGTAGGGTTGCATCGAGCATGGGACGCCTCTCCGGGGCGGTTCGTGCGGGAACGACGCGCAGTGGGGGGTGTGGTGGCGGAATCGTACAAGTCGGGTGGCGCACGCCCCGACCGCGTCCGGCGCCCGAAGATCACCTCGAAGGATGAACGGACGGCGACGTCAGGCACACCCGCGCAGGCACGCGAGCTGCGCGCGCAGGGCCGGCGGACGATGCAGCGACTTCTCGACGCAGGGCTCCGGGTGTTCGCGAAGCGCGGCTATCACGCCGCGCGCGTCGACGACATCGTGCGCGCGGCGCGTACGTCGCACGGCACCTTCTACCTGTACTTCACGAACAAGGAAGACCTCCTGCGCGCACTCGCCGTCGACTGCGCGCACGAGCTCACCGATCTCGCCGACACGATCGGCTCCATCACGCCCGACGATGCTGGTCGAGCGGAGCTTCGTGGGTTCCTCGAGCGGTTCCTCACGACCTATCGGCGCTACGGACCGGTCATCCGGGCATGGATGGAGGACCAGGTCGGCGACCGGGAGGTCGACCGGCTCGGGGTGAAGGCGTTCACCGCGATCGGTGACCAGCTCGGTCGACGGATGCGCGAGGCGCAGGTGCCGGTGGCCGCGCACGAGGCCGCCGCGGTGGGCGCGCTCATGGCGATGCTCGAGCGGGTCTGCTACGGCGTCGCGTCGCGGCGTCTCGTAGAGGACGACGACACCCTGCTCGATACATTGACGACCATCGTGCACCGGGGCTTCTTCAGCGGGCCGTAGCCCGCGCTTCCTAGGCCGGGGTGGCGTTCGCGATCGGCACGGCGAACGCGCGGCACCAGATGAGCACGGTCCACTCGCCGCTCGCGAGATCGGTCCCTCCGGGCACGGTGTAGAACTGCGTCCCCTGGTTGCCCTTGAGGTCGCCGAGGTCGACGAAGCTGGCACCGGGCTCCTCGGCGTTCGAGCCACGCACGAGGTAAAGCTTGTAGTCTGGTCCGGGCTCGATGTCGATGCCCTCGAGGCCGACGACGAAGCTGCTGTCGGGCTGCTGGTAGAGGTTCACCGTCCCGCTCGCGCTGTGGTCGATGCCGCGCAGGCTCCCGGTGGAGAGCACGACCGGCTCGGCCGCAGCGGGTGTTTCCGTGGGGGCCGCGTCGGCGGCGGGTGCGGCCGACGGGGCTGGGGCCGCCGGGGTGGCCCGTTCGGCACCTGGGAACGTCTCGACGACCTTCTTGCTGCGCAGGTTCGGGAGGATGAGCACGAGCACGAGCGCCACCGCGAGCGCACTGAGGATCCCCACCCGCAGCCAGCGGTCGCGCACGAGTCGGGGGAGGACCAGCCGTGAGATGACCAGCCAACCGAGGACGATGCCCAGGGTCACCACGATCGCCTGTGTCCCGGAGAACACGTCACGCACCGCGTTGGGGCGCACGGCGGCCATGATGCCGAACGACACGCCCAGCACGACGAGGGGGATCACTTCGATCCACTTCGGGAGGGTGGCGGTGCGGCGGCCGTTGCGACCCGGCTTGCCGGGTCCAGCGCTGTCGGGGCGTTCGTCGACGGTCGTGGCCATGGCGGGACTCCTGGGTGGGTCGGCTTCGGGCTCGGCGGTCTACGGAGCAGTCTCGCCTCGGGGATGAGCTCTCGGAACCCTGCAATCTCCGACATGCGTCGCCTCTATCCCTTGGGCACCCCGCCATAGGCGGGTGAGCAACGCATCAAAGAACAAAGAAGCAGGGTCAGTCGGTGGCGAGGATGGTGGTGGACGCGGACGAGAACCAGCCGCCGGTGCCGTTGACGCAGGCGAGCGCGGCATCGGGGACCTGGCGGCCCTCGGCCTCGCCGCGGAGCTGGCGAACCGCCTCGACGAGCAGGAACATGCCCCGCATCCCCGGATGGCACGACGACAGGCCACCGCCGTCGGTGTTCGTTGGCAGGGCACCGCCGAGCTGGAGGGTGCCGCCCTCCACGAACGCACCGCCCTCACCCTTCCCGCAGAAGCCGAGCGCCTCGAGCGACAGCAGCACCATGGGGGTGAACGCGTCGTAGATCTGGGCGCAGTCGATGTCGGCGGGTGACACCCCCGCCCGCCCGAACGCCTGGCGGCCGGAACGGGCGGCCGGTGACTCGGTGAAGTCGTCCCACTCGCTCATCGTCGTGTGGGAGACCGCCTCGCCCGTGCCGAGCACCCAGACCGGGCGCTTCGCGAGGTCGCGAGCGCGCGCTTCCGACGTGAGGACGACCGCGCCGCCGCCGTCGGAGCGGATGCAGCAATGGAGCTTGGTGAGGGGGTCGGCCATCATCCGCGACGACTGCACGTCGTCGATCGTGATCGGGTCCCGGTAGTACGCGTCCGGGTTGTGGGACGCGTTGAAACGGGCCGACACCGCGATCTCGGCGAGCTGCTCGATCGTGGTGCCGAACTCGTGCATGTGGCGCCGGGCCGCCATCGCGTACTTCGCGATCAGGGTGTGCCCGAACGGGGCGTCGAACTGCACGGGCCCGCGGGCGCCGAACGAGAGGTTCGACGTCGGCCGGGTGCGACGCTTCAGGTCCGCCCGGGCGGTGGACCCATACACGAGGACGATCACGTCTGCGTGACCCGACTCGATCGCCGCGACGGAGTGCTCGACCATGAACTCCCAGGAGCTGCCCCCGACCGACGTGCTGTCGATCCAGTCGGGCCGCAGCCCGCAGTACTCGGCGACCTCGATGGGGGAGAGCAGCCCCGTCCCGCACGAGCCGAAACCGTCGATGTCGTCCTTGGCGAGTCCCGCGTCGGCGAGCGCCCGGCTCGTGGCCTGGTAGTGGAGCTCGAAGGCAGTCTTGGTGTCGACCCGTCCGCAGTCCGACAGGGCCGCTCCGACGATCGCGACGCGAGGCCGCGCCGTCACTACCGCAGCTTCCAGTCGATCCGCTTCCCCGACTCGAACATGGCCTGGCCCTCCGCGATGGAGGCCTGGTCGGTGCCGAGTCCCACGAACGCGTAGCCGAGAGCGATGGCCTGACGGTTCGAGAGCTCGCGCGCTGCCCAGAGCGCGCGCACCGTGCCCTGGATCGCGAGCTGGGGCTGCGAGGCGATCGCCTCCGCGGCCCACGCGGCCGACTCGAGGAGCTGCTCCTTCGGGACGACCTCGGAGACGAGCCCGACCTCGTGGGCGCGCGCCGCGGAGAGCCGCTCGTAGTTGCCGAGGAGGGACAGGCGCATGATCTCGCCGAACGGCATGCGATCGGCCATGTGGATCGGCTCGAAGGCCGCGGTCATCCCGTAGGTCACGTGCGGGTCGAAGAACGTCGCGTGCTCCGCCGCGATGATGAACTCGACTTCACCGAGCATGTAGAACGCGCCGCCGCACGCCATCCCGTTCACGGCTGCGATCACCGGCTTCCACAGGTCGGAGCTCTTCGGTCCGAGGTTGTCGCCGGGGTCGTTGAAGTGGAACGGGGTCGAGCCGCTCCCCACGACGTCGACGTCGGTGGAGTCGTCGGTGTCGCCGCCCATCTGCTCCATGCGGTCGATCCCGGTGCAGAACGCCTTCTCCCCGGCGCCCGTGAGGACGATGCAGCGGACCTCGTCGCGGCGACGCAGCGCACGCCAGCATGCGTGCACCTCGCGCTGCATCAGCGAGTTGAACGCGTTGAGCCGCTCGGGACGGTTCAGCGTGACCCAGGCGACGCCGTTGCGCTCCTCGTAGCCGAGCGTCTCGAACTCGGGGACTCCGGCCATCGTGCTCAGCCTCGCCGCTGGGCGTCGATGCCCGGGTTGGTGGTGCGGAACGCGTAGCGGTTGAGGATGTGCCCCACCTGGGCGGGGTCCCACTGCGTGGGGTTGCCCTCCTTGTCGGTCGAGAAGAACTCCTCGCCCATCTGCCACGGCTGGTAGACGCACAACGAGTTGCCGACCATCCGCAGCACCTGCCCCGACACGGGCTTGGAGTCGTCGGACGCGAGCCACACGACGGCCGGCGCCGAGTTGCCCGGGTTCATGCGGTCGAACTCGGGGTAGTCCTCGGGGTGCTTGATCTCGATGTCCTTCATGGCCTGGCCCACCATGCGGGTGAAGCCGCCCGGTCCGATGCAGTTCGCCCGCACCCCGTAGCGGCGCAGCTCGAGGCTGGCGATGACCGTCATCGCCGCGACCCCTGCCTTGGCCGCCCCGTAGTTGATCTGGCTCGCCTGTCCTTGCAGCCCGGCGCTCGAGACCGTGTTGATGATCGACGCGCTCGGCTGGCGCCCCTCCTTCGACTCGTTGCGCCAGTGCGCCGAAGCGTGGTGCATCGTGTGGAACGCGCCGTACATGTGGACCTTGACGACGGTGTCGAAGTCTTCGGGTGCCATCGAGAACATCATCCGGTCGCGCAGCACGCCGGCGTTGTTCACGAGGATGTCGAGACGCCCGAACGCGTCGATCGCCGTCTTCACGATGTTCGCGGCGCCGTCGAAGTCGGCGACGCTGTCATAGTTGGCCGCGGCCTCGCCGCCACGGCTCTTGATGACCTCGACGACCTCGTCGGCGACCTTCGCGTCGGCACCCTCGCCGGTGACCGAGCCGCCGAGGTCGTTCACCACGACCTTGGCGCCGTGGTCGGCGAGCATCACGGCCTCGCCGCGGCCGACCCCGTTGCCCGCGCCGGTGACGATGGCAACCTTGCCGTCGAGCATGCCCATTTGCGTGTCCTTCCGATTCCGTCGCACACTGCTGGAGAGAAACCTGACGTGGGCGTCACGGTACCGCGGGCTCCGCGGCGACCGTCAAACGCATGTCCGCGTCGGGGACGAGACGGGCCACGGGACGAGGGGGCACGCATGGCGGTCGACACGAGTGTCGTGGGTCGGTCGACCGGCGCGCACCGGGTCCGGATCGAGCAGGGCGCCCTGGCGTTCTTCGCCGACGCGCTGAAGGACAAGAATCCCGTCTACCGAGACGCCGCGGCCGCGGCTGCAGCCGGCCTCCCGGGGATCCCGGCACCGCCGACCTACCCGTTCGCCATGAAGCAGCAGGGCCTCTACAGCGCCGAGCAACCGCCGGACACGACGGGCGGCTCCAACCCGATGGCCGAGGTCATGGGGAAGCTCTACGCCAAGGGCGGCATCGTGCTCCACGGTGAGGAGGAGTTCCGCTACCACCGGCCGATGGTGGCGGGCGACGTCCTCGTCGGCGAGGGGTTCGTGACCGACATCTACGAGAAGGACACCGACACCGCCACGATGACGTTCATCGTCATCGAGACCGTGTGGCGCGACGAGTCGAACGATGATCCGGTCGTGACCGAGGTCTTCAACCTGATCCACCGGCTGTCGAAAGAGGCCTGAGCGCGATGAGCGATGCGGAGCGAGCGAAGCGGATGAGGCGCAGCCGAAGGAGCGGAGTGGGAGCGCAGCAATGACGGCGGGTCGACTGCAGGACCGCGTCGCGATCATCACCGGTGCCGGGCAGGGCATCGGGCTCGCGTACGCCCAACGCTTCCTCGACGAGGGGGCCAAGGTGGTCGTCGCCGAGGTGGACGAGGGCCGCGCGGCCGTGGGGATGGCGGCGCTCGAAGGTCGTGGCGAGGCCGTGCTGGTGCAGACCGAC
>JBKJJI010000101.1:0-8271 GCA_046598115.1 Acidimicrobiia bacterium
GTGGGTCCGGGCGCTTCCGGGGCACGCGCCCGGGAGTGGTGCGCCTGCGCGACGACCTCGCCGGGCTGGTGCCCCGTCACCGGGTGCTCGCAGTCGACGCCGGGAGCACGGCGCTGCCCACGTTCGACGTCGCGATCGGCACGGAGGCGGTGCTGCACCGAGTCCGGGGGTCCGCCGAACCGGTCGGCCTCGTGGCGTTCCTCGACATGGACCAGGAGCTGCTCGCGCCCAGGTACCGAGCTGCCGAGCAGGCCATGTGGCTCCTCGTCCGCGCGGCTCGCGCGCTCGGTCCGCCTGCGTTCGGCCCACCTGCGCTCGGGACGATCGAGCGCGGCGGTTCGGCCGAGCACGGTGCTTCGGTGCTGGTGCAGACCCGCGTCCCCGAGCACGAGGTCCTCCGCGCTGTGCGCGATGCCGAGCCGGCAACGGCCCTCGAGGTGGAGACGGTCCGGCGGCGCGACCTCGCGTTCCCCCCGTTCGGGGGTCTCGCCGAGATCCGGGGCGCACCCGAGGCTGTCGCCGCGGCGTGCGCGGCGCTGGCCGACTCGTTGACGGTGTTGGGTCCCAACGGTGATCGTGCGCTGGTGCGCGCGCCCGACGCGCGCACGCTCGGCGACGTGCTCGCCCGGACCGATCTCGGCCCGGCCCGCGCGCTCGGACGGCTGCGGATCGACGTCGACCCCGCACGCGTGTGAGGCCATTCGAGGCTCCCGGTACGCTGGTGCGGTGGCCACCTTCGACGTTCGCACCTTTGGTGACCCCGTGCTGCGCCAGCGGGCCCGTGAGGTCGAGGACCTCGACGGGGAGCTCGCGCAGCTCAGCGAGCGGATGGTCGAGACGATGTACGAGGCGCTGGGCATCGGGCTCGCCGCGCCGCAGGTCGGTGTGCTGAAGCGGCTCTACACCTACGACGTGGGCGACGGCCCGGCGGTGCTCGTGAACCCCGAGATCGTCGACTCGTCTGGCGAGTGGACCTACGACGAGGGATGTCTCTCCGTCCCCGGGGTCCATGTCGAGATCGTGCGACCGAAGGTCGTCACCGTGCAGGGCGTCGACCTCGACGGCAAGGAGGTCGTCTTCGAGGGCGACGAGCTCATGGGACGCCTGATCCAGCACGAGATCGACCACCTCGACGGGGTGCTCCTCCTCGATCGGGTCGATCCCGACCGCCGCAAGGTCGTCCTCCGGGAGATGCGACGCGCCCAGCTCGACGACTCGGTGCCGATCTCCGACGGCATCCGACGGCTCTGACCTCCCGGTGCGACTCGTCTATCTGGGGACACCCGCCGACGCGGTCGCGCCGCTGCGCGCGCTGCACGGGGCCGGGCACGAACTCGCCCTCGTCGTCACCCAACCCGACCGCCGCCGTGGCCGGGGCGGCGCCACCGCGCCGAGCCCCGTGAAGGAGGCGGCGCTGGCGCTCGGTGTCCCGGTGCGGACACCGGAGCGGGCGGTGGAGGTCGTCGACGACGTCGCCGCCGTCGGAGCCGACCTCGGCGTCGTCGTGGCGTTCGGGCAGCTGCTGCCCGCGGCGTTGCTCGCAACCTGTCGCCTGGGGTACGTGAACCTGCACTTCTCGCTCCTGCCCCGGTGGCGGGGCGCGGCCCCCGTCGAGCGGGCGGTGCTGGCCGGCGACGAGGAGACAGGCGTGTGCGTGATGGCACTCGACGAGGGGCTCGACACCGGTGCGGTGTACGCGTGCGAGCGCACGCCGATCGGCGACGACGAGACCGCCGGTGACCTGCGCATCCGCCTTGGCGGGCTCGGCACCGACCTGCTCGTCGAGACGGTCCCGCGTGTCGAGGCGACGGTGCCCCGACCCCAGCAGGGCGACGTGACCCTCGCCCCGAAGCTCACCGTCGAGGAGTTCCGGCTCGACCCTCGCCGGCCTGCACGCGAGCTCGCGCGCACGGTGCGCGCGGGGAACCCGCGGCCGGGTGCGTGGGGTGTGGTCGGGGGCCGTCGCCTGAAGGTCCTCCGCGCCCGTGCCGTCGACGGGCGCGGCGACATCGGACGCATCGATCGTGCGGCCGTCGTCGGCACCAGCGACGGCCTGCTCATGCTCGACGAAGTCCAGCCCGAAGGTCGTGCGGTGATGTCGGCCGGGGCATGGCGGGCAGGGGTCCAGGACGTCGAACCGATGCTCGAGCCCCCGGGTGTGGGCACATGACCGGGATCGATGTGTGGGCACGATGATGAAGCCGACCGTCCGGCGACTGGCCCGGGACGCGCTGGTGCGGGTCGAAGACGGCGCGTACTCCCATCTCGCGCTGCCCGCCATGCTGCGCGAGTCGCACCTCAGCGCGCGCGACCGGGCCCAGGTGACCGACCTCGTGTACCGGACGCTGCGCGGCCAGCGTCGCCTCGACGACCTCATCGCGCGGGCGAGCAACCGATCGATCAAGCGCATGGACCCGCCGGTGCGCGCCGCCCTGCGCCTGGGTGCGCAACAGCTGCTCGCCGGGGTCCCGCCGCACGCCGCGGTCGGCGAGACGGTCGCCGCGGCCCCGGCCCGGGCGCAGGGATTCGTGAACGGGGTCCTGCGCGCCCTGACGCGCCTGGGTCCTCCGTGGCCCGAGCCCGAGCGTGAAGCCGTCGCCCTGTCGTACCCGGACTGGATCGCCGACCGCCTCGTGTCCGACCTCGGGCCCGATGCGGCGCGGGCGACGATGGTCGCCGGCAACGAGCCGGGTGCGCTCACGTTGCGCGCCAACCGTCGCCGGACCGAGGTCGACGCGCTCGAGGCGGCCCTCCGCGAGGTGGGCGCCGAGGTGACGCGGGGCCGACTCGTGCCGGAGGCGCTCGTGGTCCGTCACGGCGGCGATCCGGCGCTGCTGCTGCCGGTCGCCGACGGTCGCGCCACTCCGCAGGATCAAGGGAGCCAGGCGGTGGTCGTCTTCCTCGACCCCCAGCCCGGTGAGTGGGTGCTCGACGTCGCCGCCGCGCCGGGTGGCAAGACGACGGGCATCGCCGAGCGGGTGGGTGACGACGGGCGGGTCGTCGCCCTCGACCTCAACCCCGGCCGGCTCGGCCTCGTCGGGCGCGCCGCGGCGCGGCTCGGGCTCAGCACGGTCGACCCGGTCGTGGCCGACGGACGCAGCCTCCCGGTGGCGGACGGGTCGTTCGACCGGGTGCTGCTCGACGCACCGTGCAGCGGGCTCGGGGTGCTGGCCCGGAGGGCCGAGGCGCGATGGCGCCTCGAGCCCGAGGCCATCGCGGAGCTGGCCCGGCTGCAGGTCGATCTGCTGGTCGAGGCAGCCCGGGCCGTGCGCCCCGGCGGGGTGCTCGTCTACTCGGTGTGCACGCTCACCCGGGAGGAGACGCGCGACGTGGTCGACGAGGTGTGTACCCGGCTGCCCGGCCTGGATCCGCTCCCGGCGCCCGGCGGGCCCTGGGTGGCGTCAGGGGGCGGTGCGCTGCTCCTCCCGCAGGCCGCCGGGACCGACGGCATGTTCGTCGCCGGGTTCCGATGGGCCGGACCAGGACCAACGGCGGGTTAGCGTCGGGACCGATGACCGGGAAGATCGCGCCCTCGATCCTGTCCGCCGACTTCGCCCACCTCGCGCGCGACGTCGCGCGCGTCGCGGGAGAGGCCGACCTCCTGCACCTCGATGTGATGGACGGGCACTTCGTGCCGAACCTCACCCTCGGTCCGCTCATCGTGGCGGCGCTGCGGCCGGAGACGGAGCTCTTCCTCGACTGTCATCTCATGGTCGACAACCCCGAGGTGCTGCTCGCCGACTTCGTGAAGGCTGGCGCCGACCGCTGCATCGTGCACGTGGAGCTCGGCGACCCGCGGCCGCTGTTCGAGGAGATGCGTGAGCTCGGCACCGGGGTGGGCATCACGCTCAACCCCGACACGCCCGTCGACGACGTGCTGCCGTACCTCGCCGAGGTCGATCTCCTGCTCATCATGAGCGTGCGTCCCGGCTTCGGCGGCCAGTCGTTCATCCCCGAGGTCCTCGACAAGGTAAGGGTGGCCCGCCGCGTGATCGACGAGGACGGGCTCGCGGTGGAGATCGAGATCGACGGCGGCATCAACGTCGAGACCGCGCCGCTCGCGGTAGACGCCGGTGTCGACATCCTCGTCGCCGGGAGCGCCGTGTTCCACGCGCCTGATCCGGCGGCTGCCGCGCGCGCGATCCGGGCGGCCGGGTGGTCGACCGACACCGCCGAGCGGTCTCCGGACGATGCCGGACGCTGATCGCGCGCCGACCTTCTCGGCGAAGGTGCTCACGGTCTCCGACGGCGTGGCGGAGGGCGTCCGTGAGGACCGCTCGGGCCAGGCGCTCGTGGCGCACCTGCGCGGACACGGCGTCGACGTGGTCGAGCACCGGGTGGTCGCCGACGGGGTCGATGCCGTTGCGGATGCGGTCCGCTCCCTCACGGTCGGGTTCGCCGGGCTCGTGGTGACCACGGGGGGGACGGGGTTCGGTCCCCGGGACCTGACGCCCGAGGGCACCCGGGAGGTGCTCGAACGGGAGGCGCCGGGGATGGCCGAGGCGATGCGTCGGGCGAGCGATGTGGACGGGCGCGGCTTCGGCATGCTCTCCCGCGGGGTGTGCGGGGTCGTGGGGCAGAGCCTGGTCTGCAACGTCCCCGGGTCGTCCTCGGGGGCCGTGGAGTGCCTCGACGCCGTCCTGGGGGTGGTCCCGCACGCTCTCGACCTGCTGGCGGGCGGGCGCCCGCACTAGCGGTTCGCGGTCGAAGGAAACTAGAACCTGTTCCAATTCGGGCCGCGATCCGCTACGCTCGTGGGACCACGAGATGCCCTCGGGGTATGGGTGTGAGTCCCGACCGGCGGTGTCCGCCGCACGTCCTCCGGACCACCAGGTCCGGTCCGACGAGGCGACGGGAGCCCGCGAGCCCACGGCAGCCGGCCGTGTGGTTGATCCGGTGTGATGCCGGAGCCGACGGTGAGAGTCCGGATGGGAGAGGGCGCTCGACGCGTGCTCGGCGCGCGCCGTCCAGCCTCTGTCGTCCGGTCTCTGTCATCGGGGCTCGGCCCGGATCCTGGGGCAGCTGACGAGAGCCGGCGATGACGCAGCAACGGACGGACCACGAGAGCGACGCACCGGCAGTGATGGCGCGCGCGGTCGAGCTAGGTGCGTCCGTCCGGCGTCGGACGGCCCCCAACCCGTGGGTCGGTTGTGTGCTCGTGCGCGACGGCGTCGTCGTCGGGGCCGGCGCCACCGAGCCGCCCGGCGGTCGGCACGCCGAGGTCCTCGCGCTCTCGGAGGCGGGGGATCGCGCCCGCGGCGCGACCGCCTACGTCACCTTGGAGCCCTGTGCCCACCACGGGCGCACCCCACCGTGTGCCGACGCGCTGCTCGCGGCCGGTGTCGCTCGGGTCGAGGCGGCACTCACCGACCCCGATCCCCGGGTCGGGGGAGCCGGCTTCGCGCGACTGCGCGAGGGAGGCGTCGACGTGGCGATCGTCGACGATGCGAACGCAGCGTCGTCGCTCGCGCCCTATCTCCACCACCGGCGCACCGGTCGGGCGTGGTGCGTCCTCAAGACCGCGTCGAGCCTCGACGGGCGTGTCGCCGCAGCCGACGGGTCGTCGCGCTGGATCACCGGGCCCGCGGCGCGGGCCGACGCGCACGAGCTGCGGGCCGACTCCCAGGCGATCGTCGTCGGATCGGGAACGGCGCTGCTCGACCAACCTGCCCTGAGCGTGCGCGACGTCGACGTCCCGCCGACGGTCCCGCCCCTGCGCGTGGTGCTCGACGCCCACGGACGGGTCCCCCCGGAGGGGCCGCTCTTCGACACGTCCATCGCCGCCACGATGGTGGTCACGACCGCGGTCGCGCCCGCCGCGGTCACCGATGCCTGGCGCAGCGCCGGGGCGAAGGTCGAGATCGTCGAGCGTGGTCGTCGCGGCGTCGGTGTCGACCTCGCGGCGACGCTCGGGCTCCTCGGTCGGGAAGGCGTGCTCCAGGCGATGTTCGAAGGCGGGCCGAGCGTGCACGGTGCGCTGCTCGCCGACGGTCTCGTCGACGAGATCGTCGCCTACGTGGCCGGGGTCGCGCTCGGTCCCGGAGCGCGGGCAGCGTTCGACTGGACTGGTCCTCCCAGCCTCGACGCCGCGCCGCGGTTCTCGCTGCGCTCGGCGCGCGCCCTCGACGACGACGTGCGCCTCGATCTCATCCCCGCGGTTCCCGCTCCCCGAGGGGACGGCTAGATGTTCACGGGGATCGTCGAGGAGCTCGGGACCATCCGCTCCGTGACCATGCACGGCGACGGGGCGCGGATCGAGGTCGCGTGCTCGACGGTCCTCACCGACGCAGGTCTCGGCGACTCCATCGCGGTCGACGGCTGCTGCCTCACCGTGGTCGAGCTCGCGGGCGACTGGTGGGCCGCCGACGCGCAGCCGGAGTCGCTGTCGCGTACGACGCTCGGGCAGCGGGTCGTAGGCGACCGTGTGAATCTGGAGCGTCCCGTCCGGCTCTCCGACCGGCTCGGCGGCCACCTCGTGCAGGGCCACGTCGACGCCGTCGCGACCGTCGTCGCGCGTTCCCCCGAGCGCGACGGCTCGGTCCGGTTCCAGGTCGAGCTCGACCCGGACCAGGGCCGCTACGTCGTCGAGAAGGGGTCGATCACCCTCGACGGGGTGAGCCTCACGGTCACCGAGATCCCTCCGTCCACGGAGGGCGTGGACGACCTCGACGGCGCCGTCTGTGTCGGCGTGGCCCTGATCCCCCACACGCTCGCCGTCACGACGTTCGGCTCCCGTGCGGTCGGTGACCTCGTCAACGTCGAGGTCGACGTGCTGGCGAAGTACGTCGAGCGCCTGCTTCCACCCTCCGAGCCCACGAGCAAAGGTTGAGCCCGATGCCGTTCACCCTCATCACCAACGCGATCGACGCCGTCGCACGCGGGGAGCTGGTGATCGTCGTCGACGACGCCGACCGCGAGAACGAGGGCGACCTCATCATGGCGGCCGACAAGGTCACGCCCGAGGCGATCGCGTTCATGATCCGCCACACGAGCGGCGTGATCTGTCAGCCGCTCGAAGGTGCGCGCTGCGATGCCCTCCAGCTCCCGCTCATGGTCGCCAACAACACGGAGGTGCAGCGGACCGCGTTCACCGTGTCCGTCGACGCCCGGGCCGGGACGACCACCGGGATCTCGGCGGCCGACCGGGCCACCACCGTCCACGCGCTCATCGACGGTGTCACGCGGCCCGACGACCTCGCCCGCCCGGGGCACATCTTCCCGCTCCGCTACCGGGAAGGCGGCGTCCTCAAGCGGGCCGGTCACACCGAGGCCGCGGTCGACCTGGCCCGCCTCGCCGGGCTCATGCCGTCGGGGGTGCTCGCCGAGGTCGTGAACGACGACGGGACCATGGCCCGGATGCCCGAGCTCGAGCGCTTCGCCGAGCAGCACGGGCTGCAGATGATCTCGATCGCCGATCTGATCCGGTACCGACGTCACCAGGAGAAGCTCATCCGCCGGGTGTCGGAGGCGCGCATCCCCACGCGCCATGGCGACTTCACGGCGTACGTGTTCGAGAGCATCCTCGACGGTGTCGAGCACCTCGCGTTCGTGCGGGGCGAGATCGCCGGGAGTGACAACACGCTGGTCCGGGTCCACTCCGAGTGCCTCACCGGCGACGTCTTCGGATCGATGCGCTGCGACTGTGGCGGCCAGCTCGACGCCGCCCTCCATCGGGTCGCCGACGAGGGCCGGGGCGTCGTCGTGTACCTGCGGGGCCACGAAGGGCGGGGGATCGGCCTGGGCCACAAGCTGCGCGCCTACACGCTTCAGGACGAGGGCCGCGACACCGTCGAGGCGAACGTCGAGCTGGGGTTCGCGGTTGACTCGCGTGAGTACGGGATCGGATCGCAGATCCTGGTCGACCTCGGTGTCACGACGATGCGGCTCATGACGAACAACCCGTCGAAGTACGGGGGCCTCGAGGGCTACGGTCTGGAGATCGTCGAACGCGTCCCGCTGCGTGTCGAGCCGAACGACGAGAACATCTCGTACCTGCGCGCGAAGCAGGCCAAGCTCGGGCACCTGCTCGACCTCGGCGAAGCCCAGGTGTGAGCAAGGAACGTGAGCAAGGAAGCGGATGAGCCGACATGGGTGACTACGCGCCGCCGACGGTGGAGCCAGACGCGAGCGGCATGCGGATCGCCATCGTCGCCGCGCGCTTCAACGACCACCTGACGCGCGGCCTCGTCGACGGCGCGGTCGCGACGCTCGCCGAGCTCGGGCACCCACCCCACCCACCCCTGCGTTTGGTCCCCCGGGCCTTCGAGATCC
>JBKJJI010000134.1:0-5899 GCA_046598115.1 Acidimicrobiia bacterium
AGCACCGCCCTCGAGATCGGAGTTCGGTGACCAGCGCCGCGCCGACCGTCCAGGTCGATGTGCACCTCACCGACGACGAGATCGACGCAGCGCTCGCGGCCGACGTGCGCACCGGCCTCACCGCCGAGCCCAAGGAGCTCCCGCCGAAGTGGTTCTACGACGACCGCGGCTCCGATCTCTTCGACCAGATCACCCGTCTCCCGGAGTACTACCCGACGCGGGCGGAACGCAGCATCCTCGACGCGCGTGCCGACGACATCGCGGCGACCACGAAGGCCGACACGCTCGTCGAGCTCGGCTCGGGCACATCGGAGAAGACCCGCCTGCTCCTCGACGCGCTCGCCGGCGCGGGGGCGCTCACCCGCTTCGTCCCGTTCGACGTCAGCGAACAGACGCTCCGAGACGCGGCTGCCGCGATCGCCGACGAGTACGACATCTCGGTCCATGCCGTCGTCGGCGACTTCGAGCGCCACCTCGACCGGATCCCCACCGGGGGTCGGCGTGTGGTCGCGTTCCTGGGCGGGACGATCGGGAACTTCCTCCCCGAAGCGCGCACGCGGTTCCTGCGCGCGATCGCCGACGGCCTCGGGCCCGACGACTCCCTCCTGCTCGGGACCGACCTGGTCAAGGACCGCCACCGTCTCGTCGCCGCCTACGACGACGCCGCGGGTGTCACCGCCGAGTTCAACAAGAACGTGCTGCTCGTGGTGAACCAGCGGCTCGACGCCGACTTCGACCCCGGGTGCTTCGAGCACGTTGCCCGGTTCGACGAGGAGCAGGAGTGGATCGAGATGCGGCTGCGTGCCTCGCGTGCCACCACCGTGCGCGTCCACGCGCTCGATCTCTCGGTCGAGTTCGCGGCCGGCGAGGAGATGCGCACCGAGATCAGTGCGAAGTTCACCCGCGCGCGGGTCGAGCAGGTGATGCAGGACGCCGGGTTGCGCCTCGAGCACTGGTGGACCGACCCCCCGGGAGACTTCGCCCTGAGCCTGTCCCGGCCGGCCTGAGCCCGAGTTTCCACTACGCAGATAGTGTCAATACACTTGGGAGGGTGAGCAGCGGCCCCACCCCCGAGATCCCCTCCCTCGAGATCCCCTTCTTGGAGGTTCGGGACCTGCATGTCTCCGTCGACGGCGCCCCCATCCTGCGGGGCGTCACCGTCGCCATCGGCGCCGGTGAGGTCCACACGCTCATGGGCCCCAACGGGTCGGGGAAGTCGACGCTCGCCCGCACCCTGCTCGGCGACCCCACCTACGTCGTGACCTCGGGGCGGATCCTCCTGCACGGCGAGGACGTCACCGGCCTCTCGACCGCCGACCGTGCCGCACGAGGGCTGTTCCTCGGGTTCCAGCACCCCGAGGAGATCCCGGGTGTCAGCGTCCTCAACTTCCTGCGCCAGGCCATGGGCGCCCGCAAGGGCATCGAGGACCTCTCCGTGCTCGAGGTGCGCATGGCCCTGCTCGAGTGGACGGCCAAGCTCGGGATGGACGACCGGTTCGTCTCGCGGTACCTCAACGAGGGCTTCTCCGGTGGAGAGAAGAAGCGGAACGAGATCCTCCAGATGGCGCTCCTCGAGCCCGACGTCGCGATCCTCGACGAGACCGACTCCGGCCTCGACATCGACGCGCTCCGCATCGTCGCCGACGGCATCGCGCAGGTCCGCGGCGTCCGTCCGGAGCTCGGCATCCTGCTCATCACCCACTACCGGCGCATCCTCGAGCATCTCGTCCCCGACCGCGTCCACATCCTGCTCGATGGCCGGATCGTGGCGTCCGGCGGGCCCGAGCTCGCGTCGCGCCTCGAGGCCGACGGCTTCGACGCGTTCCGGGATGCAGCATGAGCGCGCTCGACGTCGCTCGCATCCAGGCCGACTTCCCGATCCTCGAACGGGAGGTGCACGGCCAACGGCTCGTGTACCTCGACTCCGCGTCGTCGGCACAGAAGCCGGTCCAGGTCCTCGACGCGATGGAGGACTGCTACCGAGCGCACTACGCGAACGTGCACCGCGGCGTCTACACGATCGCCGAGGAGGCCACGGCACTCTTCGAGGCGAGCCGCGCGAAGGTTGCGGCACTGCTGCACGCACGGTCGGCGTCGGAGATCGTGTTCACCAAGAACGCGACCGAGGCGATCAACCTCGTCGCACACTCCTGGGGGCGCGCCAACCTCCAGGCCAGCGACGTCGTCGTGCTCACCGAGATGGAGCACCACGCGAACATCGTGCCGTGGCACATGCTCGCCGCCGAGCTCGGCGTCGAGCTGCGCTGGATCCCCCTCACTCCCGACCATCGCCTCGACCTCTCCGACCTCGACCACCTGCTCGACGGCGCCCGCCTGCTCGGCGTCACCGCGGTCTCGAACGTCCTCGGCACCATCAACGACGTCGCGGCGCTCGTCGAGGCGGCCCACGCCGCCGGTGCCCTCGTCCTCGTCGACGCCGCCCAGGCCGTCCCGCACCTCGACGTCGACGTCACGGCCTGGGATGCCGACTTCGTGGGCTTCACCGGCCACAAGATGCTCGGCCCGAGCGGGATCGGGGGCCTCTGGGCCCGCGCCGAGCTGCTCGACGCCATGCCCCCGTTCCTGGGTGGCGGCGAGATGATCCGTGACGTCACCACGACCGGGTTCACCACGAACGACGTCCCATGGAAGTTCGAGGCAGGGACACCGCCGATCGTGGAGGCCGTCGGCCTCGGCGCGGCCATCGACTACCTCCAGGACCTCGGACTCCCCGCGATCCGGGCCCACGAGCGCGCCCTCACCGAGTACGCCCTCGACGCGCTCGAACAGCGCTTCGGCGACCGCCTCACGATCTACGGGCCGCGTGACCTCGAGGTGCGAGCGGGCGTGCTGTCGTTCCTCTTCGCCGACATCCACGCCCACGATGTCTCACAGGTCGTCGACGAGGCCGGTGTGTGCGTGCGCGCCGGGCACCACTGCGCGAAGCCGCTGATGCGGTCGCTCGGCGTGCCCGCGACGACACGCGCGTCGTTCTACGTGTACAACGACGAGTCCGACGTCGACGCCTTGGTCGAGGCGCTCGCCACGGCCGAGAAATTCTTCGGGATCTAGAACCCCGGATCTAGAACCCCGGATCTAGAACCCCGGACCTGGGAGCGAACGGAGTACCAATGGCGGGCCTCGAAGACCTCTACCGCGAGATCATCCTCGACCACTACCGCGCGCCGCGGAACCGGGGTGAGCTGCCGGTACCCCCGGCGTACATGGTCGAGGGGTTCAACCCGCTGTGCGGCGACGAGGTCGTCCTCTACCTCGACATCGCCGACGGTGTCGTCACCGACGTCCGCACCGCGGGGCAGGGTTGCTCGATCAGCCAGGCATCGACGTCGATGATGAGCGCCGCGGTGAAGGGCAAGCCCGTCGACGAGGCCCGGCGCACGATCCGCGCGTTCAAGTCGTTGATGTCGATCCACGAATCCCAGCTCGAGGGCAGTGCGACCGACGACGACACCGATCGTGCCGAGGACGCCACCGCATCCGAGATCCGGCTCGGCGACCTCGGGGCCCTCCAGGGGGTCGTGAAATTCCCGGTGCGGATCAAGTGCGCCACCCTCGCCTGGAACACCCTCGAACAAGGCCTCGACGAGGCCGCGGCTTCCTGAGACCGGCGACGATTGCGGCCCGGGCATACGGGGCGCCGCGACTACGTTGGACCCAAGGCAAGCCAGACGACAGCAGCCAGACGACTACGGAGGGAGCGGGGATGGACCAGACGGCACTCACCACTCGCATCGACGAGGCCCTCGATCGCTATCGCGGGCGAGACATCGTCTCTGCCGCGGAGATCACCGACCTCCTCCTCGACCTCCGCCTCATGCTGCTCGCCGCCGACGTCGAGGCGAAGGCTCCTGCCCCGAGCTGATCCCGTCTGACGGGAAACGCGCCGACCCGATCCCGTAGCCTGGGCGGTGATGGCGGAAGTGGCACGGTCGGCACGACGACAGGGACGGCGCGCGTCGCTCCGTCGACGCCGGATCCGGGTCTTCAGCATCGCCACGGGCATGCTCCTGCTGGGCGGCGGCCTCTTCGCACTGCTCAGCGGCGGAGAAGCGCCCCGGGCCGCCACGAAGGCCCCGCCCTCGACCACGACGACGACGACCGCGCCGGCCTTCACCCCGTTCGTCACCGCGACCACGAACGGCACCGACCTCGTCGCGTACCAGGAGCCGGCGGAGGGAGCGGCGGCGGTGCGCACGTTCAGCGCGATCACCGAGTACGGCCTCCCTCGGACCCTGCTCGTCACGGAGCAGCGCGAGGGCTGGGTCCAGGCCCTCCTCCCGATGCGACCCACGGGCTCGCTCGGCTGGGTCCGCGCGTCCGAGGTGACGCTCGGGTCCACCACCTACGAGATCAAGATCAGCCTGTCGTCGCGCCAGCTCGTGCTCCTCGACGCCGGTGAGCCCGTCCTCGAGACCCCGGTCGCGATCGGCAAGGCGACGACACCCACCACGCTCGGGCGCTTCTACGTGACCGATCCGGTCGACCTCAGCGCAGATCCCAACAGCGACTACGGCGTGTTCGCACTCGGCATCTCCGGGTACTCCGACGTGCTCACCTCGTTCCGCGGTGGCGACGGTCAGCTCGCGGTCCACGGGGGTGCGTGGGAGTCCCAGCTCGGCACCGAGGTCTCGGCCGGCTGCGTGCGCGTCCTCAACGAGACGATCCTCCAGATCGCCGGCCTCGTCCCGCTCGGGACACCGGTGACCATCGCAGCTTGACGCTCAGATCGTCACGCTGGCGCTCTGCTGCGCCCGAGGGACACGCGCCTCGATCGCGGCCTTCAGCCGGGCCCGCACCCGGTGCACGGCCTGGTTCGCCGCGTTGCGCTCCGGGAGGGAGCAGTACGATAGGCGCCCCATGGTGCAGAAGGCATTCCCCGCCCAGGTGATCGTCGGTCTGCTGCTCGCGTTCGTCCTCGTGATCGGGGTCGTCGCAGCCGGCGCAGCGCTGCGTGACGACGTCGATGCACCAGTCGCCGAGGCGCCCGCCACCACGGTTCCCACCGAGGCCACCACGACCACCAGCACACTGCCCCCGACCACCGTGCCCACACTCCCCCAGCTCGTCCAGCCCGCCGTCGTCACGCTTCCCGACCTGCCCCTCTTCCCGGTGCTGGGCCCGGGGTCACCCGCCGAGATCGTCGGCCCCTACGAGCAGCGCCTCGCCGACCTGCGGTTCGATCCGGGCGCGGTCGACGGCGTCTACGACCAGGCGACCACGTACGCGGTGCACGCGCTCCAGAAGATCGCCGGGACGGATCGCAACGGGAAGATCTCCGTCGCCGAGAAGGCCGCGCTCGAGACGTTCCAGTACCCACTCCCGCTGCACCCCGAGGCCGAGGCGAACCGCACCGAGATCGACGTGACGAAGCAGGTGCTGACCCTCTACGAGAACTTCCAGGTGCGGCTCATCTCGACGACCTCGACCGCGTCGGGCGTGCCCTACTGCTACAACACGCCGTACGCGGCGCCCACGCAGCGGGTGTGCGAGGTCGCGACCACTCCCTCGGGGCGCTTCACCTACTACTTCTTCTACGACGGTTGGCACAAGGGCGACCTCGGGTCGCTCTACAACCCCTTCTACTTCAACAAGGGGATCGCGGTGCACGGCTACGAGAGCGTGCCGCCCACACCGGCGTCGCACGGATGCGCGCGGATCCCGATGCACATCGCCGAGTACTTCCACACCCTGGTCACCCAGGACGCGCCCGTCTACGTCGAGGGCGGCCAGCCCGCGCAGATCCTCTCCAGCACCCCGATCTGACCCCCCGATCTGACAGGGGGCGCCGCCGCATGGAGACCCTCGTCGACGGGCGCGCCTTCCTCGAGGGACCGCGCTGGCACGACGGGGCGCTGTGGGTCTCCGACATGCATGCGCA
>JBKJJI010000167.1:0-2532 GCA_046598115.1 Acidimicrobiia bacterium
CGGTACGGCCTGGACATTCCCGGCCCCGTCGGTGGCCCGCACGGCGAAGCGGTAGGAGCGCCCCGCCACTCCGCGGTAGCTCATCTCGGTCCGCGGGGTCCCGGGGAGCAAGAGCGCCAGCGGCGTCGAGCCCTCTGCGGCGTAGACGTCGTAGCGGCGGATGCCCGAGCCCGCGTCGGTGCCCGACCAGCCGACCTGCAGGTCGGTTGCGCACGCGGCGCCCGCGACGGTCGCGGCGTTCCGGGCGGCGGCCTCCGGCACGTCGCGATCGATCGTGTTCAGCCACGTCCCCGTCGCGATCGGCGCGTTGGCGTCGAAGACGATGCTCGCCGCGTTGGCGATCTGCGTGCCCGTCGCCAGTCCGGCGTTCGGCTGCACCGTGAAGCTCACGCTGCCGTCCCCGGCCGGCGGGCTCGTGTTCGGCGGCAGGAAGCCGAGATCGGGGTCGACCGGCTCCTGGCCCGTCACGGGGTCGATGGCCTGGAGGCGCCAGGTCACCCGGCTGTTGCCGCGATCCAGCTCTGCGGTGATCTGGACGAGGATGGGGCGCTCCGGCCCGAGATCTACGGTAGTCGAGTAGCTCTGCAGCCCGGCTGGCGGCGTGACGATGCGCGAGCCGAACGTGATCGGCCCGAGCGCGAACGTGTCCAGGTCGACCTTCGCGGGGTCGAGCTGGTCGGTCACGACCACCTCCGCGGCCGGTGCGGTCGCCTCCGGGCGGTTCTCGAAGCGCACCTGGTAGGGCAGGGGTGCGGTGCCGATCACGTGGCGCGCGGCGGACCCGTCGCCCTCGGGGCCGACCTTGTCGTTGGGGTCGGCGGCGCGGCGCCAGTCGGTCCGGCGGATGACCTGGGGCGGCGGGATGAACTGCGGCGTGGGCCGCTGCTTGAGCTTCTCGGGCTCGTCGAGGCACAGGTCGATCACCGCGAAGAGCTGATCCTTGTCCGCGCGCCCCTGGAACGGTTCAGGCTCACGACCCCGCGGGATGTCGAGCGCCCCGGCGCTGTTGAGGAAGAACCCGGGCTTGCCGACCAGAGCCGCCTCCCACGCACCGCCGGTGACCTCGGTCAAGACCTTCACGTGCTGGCCGTAATAGCTGCCGGGCTTGCTGCCGATGGCCTTGTTGACGAGCTTGACCGTGAAGGCGGCCGACGACAGGCGATCCAGGTTGTCCTTCTGGAGGTTGTCGATGAAGCCCAGACGGAGCAGGCAGTCGTTGATGGCCTTCTGCTCGATGTCGAGGGAGTAGCCGTCGATCAGCTCGTTGCCGGCGTCCAGGGCGTCGGGCACCAGCTTGAGCTTCTCCGCCACACGGCCGGCCACGTCCGCGTCGAACTCCACCTCGAAGGAGCGGTCGGGGTTGCGCGCCGGCGTGGGAACCCCGTCGAGCGCCGCGCTCGAGTAGTTCGCGCGCAGCGTGAACGCGGTCTGGCCGGGGCTGCTGCGCTCGGTGAAGCCGAACTCCGGGGCGGTTACGGGCTGCTCGGCGGCGCGGACGGCCAGCCCGAGCTCGCCGAGGTTCGTGGCACCCTCGAGCACGCGCACACGGCCGCGTAGCCGTGCGCCCGAGAGCTCGTCGATGATCGCTTCAGTGCTCAGCGCGGGATCGGCCGCCGGGAGCGTCGCCGGGTCGTTCACGCTCTCGCGCAGGCGCGCTCGGACCGTCGTGGACGACTCGTCGGCGACGGTGAACGCGAAGCGCACGACGCCCGTGCCGCCCGCCGGGACCCGCTCCAGCTCCAGCTCGAACTCGCTGCCGCCTGTCCGGCTGGAGACGAAGATCCCGCGGCCGCGCAGGTCGACCGGGTCGGCCGCGCCGGCCGGGATCCCGCTCACGCTGATGCGCACGCCGCGGGCGTCGACGTTGCCCGTGTTGCCGTAGCGGAGCAGGTACTGCGTCGTGCGGCCGAACCGCGAGGCCGGCGGCCCGCTGATGTCCACCCACGGCGCCGGGGCCCCGGCCGCGACAACCTCGATCCCGCTGGGCAGCGTCGCGGTGCCGCGCCCACCGGGCAGCGTGACCTCGACTCCCCAGCGGCCGAGCGCGCGGCCCGTCAGGTCGAGTGCGGCCTCCAGCCGTTCTCCCTCGGCGACGACGCGGGTCGCCATGACGTCCGGCTGCCCGGCGCGGCGCAGGCGGACGCTCGAGCCGGGCACAAGGCCGAGCCCACCGAGCGTCAGCGTCACCGGTCCCGCGCCCGCGCGCGACGGCGTACCGGAGGTCAGCGCCGGGTCGTCGGTCTGGATCGTGCCCGTGGCGAGCTCGCGGTCCAGGCCGGCGCCGACGGGCTCGGTGAGCGCTACCCGGAGCGTCTCGTCGCCCTCGACGGACTGATCGCCGTTGACGGTCACCGTGAACGGCACGGTCCGCTCGCCCGCGGGAATCGTGAGGACCTGCGTCCGCGCCGCGTAGTCCCCGGGCGCCGAGGCCAGGGCGTTGCGGGTCGTGGCGCGGACCTCGACGGCGTCGCCGGCCTCACGGTCGAGCGTCACCGGGAAGGTGAGCTGTGTGGTCCCCGACTCTCCCTCGAC
>JBKJJI010000232.1:0-9173 GCA_046598115.1 Acidimicrobiia bacterium
CTTCCGCGCCATGGAGGCCGGCGAGGTCATCCGCAGCGTCATCGCCTGACTCCCGTCCTCCGCCGCGAACCAGAGCCGCCGCTCCGTCCATCCGTCCGACCCTCCCGGACCCATCTACGCTGTCCGACCGTGCTTCCCATCACCTGGGCGACGGTCCGGGTCTTCCTGCATGTCACCGCGGCCACCATCTGGGTGGGTGGTCAGCTGACCCTCGCCGGCCTCGTCCCCGGTCTCCGGGCACTGAATGCCGATGCGCCGCGCGCGGTGGCCCGCCGCTTCAACCGCATCGCGTGGCCCGCGTTCGGCGTGCTCGTCGCGACCGGGATCTGGAACATCCTCGCGGTCGACCCCGACTTCTCGACGAGCTACGGCCGCACCGTCATGATCAAGATCGCAGTCGTTGCGATCTCGGGGGTCACCGCGCTCCTCCACTCCGTCGCCCGGACCAAGCTCGGGCTCGCGGTGTTCGGCGCGCTGACCGGGGTCAGCGCGCTGGCTGCGCTGTTCCTCGGGGTCCTGCTCGGCTGACGTCCGGCGGCGGGTCGAGCGCGACCCCGCGGGTGATCGCGAGCAGCACGACCATCAGCACCACCGCACACGCCACGATCGTCACGATGGACGCGGCGTATGCCGCGTTCAGCCGCACGACGTGGAGGTCGCCCTCGCGGCTGGCAACCAGGGTCACGGCAACCCCTGCGAGTGCGCCGACGAGTGCGCCGACCCCCGTCCCGAGGAGGAACGGCGACAGCGACGGTGCCCGGGCGGCCAGCCACCCGGACCGGTGGGGATCGGGCTCGGGCCGGGTGCCCTCCCGGTCGATGAGCACCGCGACCGACAGACCCGCCCACGCCATCACGATGAGGTAAGCGGCGATGACATCGCTCGGGCGGTGCCACCCTGCGGTGACGGTGCCTGCGCCGACGAGCGTCGCGTAGACGAGACCGCCGACGGCGGCCACGGTCCGAGCGGCGACGGGGACCACGAGCACGAACGCGACTGCCAACGACATCGCAACCGTGGAGTGCCCGCTCGGGAAGCTGTTCGTGACCCCGAGCGGATCGGTCAGGCCGACCAGGTCGGGGCGGTCGAGGATGCCCGTCTTGAGGATCTGCGTGGTCACGTTCGCGCCCATGATCACCACGCCGGCCGCGAGCGCCAGGTGCGGACGGTCGCGGACCAGCGCCACGAGCATGATCGCGATCCCGCCGAGGGCGAGCGATGCGACGCTGATCGTGTTGAGCACGCGGTCCGTGGCGTGGAGCACCAACGGTCGCAGGGTGCGACCGTCGACCGCGGCATCGTCGACACGCTGACCCCAAGACGTGTGGACGGCGACGACGTAGAGCACAGCCACGAGCGCGAGACAGATCCCGGCGAGGAGCACGAGCCGCTCGATGCGCGCGCGGGCCAGGCCGGACGAGGCAGGACCGGACGAAGCCGGCTCGATCACAGGACCTGGTGCCCGTACATCTCGCCGAGCGGGTCGCTGATCAGCTCGAGGCGCACCCCGTCGGGATCGGAGAAGTACAGCGACGAACCACTGATGTTCTGCGTCGCCACCCCCGCGGACTCCAGCTTCACCCGCAGGTGCCCCCACCAGTCGGGGGCGACCGACAGCGCGAGGTGATGGAGTCCGCCGAGCACCTCGGCGTACGGACCGAGGTCGAGCCCCGGGAAGTCGAAGAACGCCAGGCCGTTCCCGTTGCCGATGTCGAAGAAGAAGTGCGTGGACCCGGGGTAGTCGCGGTTCTCGAAGAGATCGGTGAGCGGAAACTCGAGGAGCCCCTGGTAGAAGGCGATGGTCCGCTCGACGTCGGTGCAGAGCAGCGCGACGTGGTGCACACCGCGTGCGGCGCTCTGGGCGCGCTCGGCACTCGGGACCAGGTGCGCATCGCGCAGCCGATCCCGGCGTGCTTCGAGGTCCGCGAGCTCCGTCGCACCCAGTGTCCGCGGCGTCACGGGGACTCCTTCCCGCTCGAGTCGACTCGTTTCCGAGCGTAGGGGTCCCAGGCCGGTGGCCCAGTGACGAGTGCCGCCCGGAGCCGCTGCAGCACGTCGTGGGGCACCAACCGGGACGCGCCTGTCACGACCTGGAGCGCGGGCCCGAGGGCCCCGACGCCGTCGTAGGACCACCGTACGCCGCGGGGCTCGTCGGCGCTGAGCGCGGTCGCGAGCGGTCCGAGGTCGACCCGGCGGGGCACTGGACGCGAGACGTACTGCACCCAGGTCTCGTACCGGTCGTGGTACTCGCACGTGGTGCCGTGGTCCACGAACATCCGCACCATCGGCGTCGCGGTGCAGAGCACCGGCCCCGCCGGGATCTCGACACCGGGGTCGACGGTGACGACCGCGAGATCGAGGCCCCGGTCCTCGGTGATCGACACGGACCCGTCGGCGAGCGCCGAGTTCCCCGTGTCCCACGCAGCCTCGGCCGGCCACCAGAGCTCTTCGTACCGGTCGGTGTGGTCGAGCACGTCGGCAATGCGCGGGAGCACGGTCGCGTACGGGTCGTCTCCCGCGTCCAACGCGGATCCCATCAGCGCGCTGATCGTCGCCTCGGCGCGTCGACTCACCGTGTCCTGCACCACCGCGAAGTCGCCGCTCGTGGCGACGCCGATCACCAGGTCCGCACGCTGCCTGGCCGCATCTGGATCGACCACGGCCCAGATGCCCATGAGCCCGTCCTGGTCGGGGTGGTTGTTGGTGACCGCCGTAGCCCCTTCGAAGCGTGTCGGCTCGTCGAGCGCACGGAGCACGATCTCGGCCGACGTATCGGCGAGCAGGTCGTCGGGTGTCGCGCTGTTGGGCCAGTGCGAGAGGGTGAGGACGGTCCCCGCCTGCGCCGCGCCGTCCACCACCACGTGCGGGATCTCGCGGAGATCGTCATACGGGGCGTACGGCAAGCCCGTGAAGCTCACGCGCCCGCCTCGAGCATCCGGAAGGTGAACATCGACTGGGCGTCGAGGTCGGCGGCGGTCTCCTCCACGGGCCCCATTCTGGCCGACCTACCCTGTCGGCCGTGCCCGACCCATCGACCACGCCGACCCCGGCCACACCGACCCGTCGCATCGAATACGCCGGCAGCGTCCACGACGAGGAGGAGATCGAGGCCGTCGTCGAGGTCCTCCGCGGCGGCGCCACCGCGCTGCGCATCGGCCGCAACGTCCGGGCGTTCGAGACCGCCGTGGCCGAGCTCTTCGGGAAGCGTCGCGGGGTGATGTGCAACTCGGGGTCCTCGGCGCTCTACCTCGCGGTCGAGCTCCTGGGACTCGAACCGGGTGACGAGATCATCACGTCCCCGGTGACCTTCTCGACCGACCTGGCGCCCATGGTCCGGGCCGGTCTCGTGCCGGTGTTCGTGGACGTCGAGCCCGACACCTTCAACATCGACGTCGCCCGGATCGAGGGTGCGATCGGGCCGCGCACGAAGGCGATCCTTGCACCCAACCTCATCGGCAACGCCCCCGACTGGGACGAGATCCGGCGCATCGCCGACGCCCACGACCTCGCCGTCATCGAGGACTCGTGCGACGCGCTCGGCTCGACGCTGCGGGGGACCCCGACCGGCACCCGCTCCGACATCAGCGTCACGAGCTTCGCCCTGTCGCACATCATCACGGCGATGGGCACCGGCGGCATGGTGCTCCTCGACGACGACGACCTGCTCGACCGGTGCCTCCTCCTCCGCCGCTGGGGGCGCCGGTCGGAGCCGCAGCTGTACGGAACCCGACGCGGGGTCGACACCCGCTTCTTCTCCGACGTCGATGGCCTGGAGTACGACAACCTGTTCATCTTCGACGAGGTCGGCTGGAACTTCGAGCCCTCGGAGGTGAGCGCGGCGTTCGGCCTCGTCCAGCTGCGCAAGCTCCCCGACAACCTCGCCCGGCGCCGGCGCAACTACGACCGCCTCCGCGCCCACTTCGCCACGTATCCCGACGTGTTCACGCTCCCCCGCACCCTCGACGGCCTCGAGACCGCGTGGCACCTGTTCCCCGTGCTCGTCCGGCCCGAGTCCGGCGTCCGTCGCTCCGAGTTCCAGCAGCACATGGAGGGCAACGGCGTCGACACCCGCATGGTGTGGACCGGGAACGCGCTCCGCCAGCCCGGGTTCAAGGACATCGCGCACCGAGTCGCCGACGGCGGCCTCCCGAACGCCGACCGCGTGATGGAGCAGGGCCTCGTGCTTCCGTCGAACCATGCCATGGACGACGACGACGTCGACTACGTCTGCGCGACCGCCGACGCCTTCCTGGCGGCGCGATGAGCGCGCCTGCACCGAGCGGTCGCTTCTCCGGCCGGCGCGCCCTCGTGACCGGGTCGAGTCGCGGCATCGGCGCCGCCGTGGCCCGCCGCCTCGCCGCCGAGGGCGCCGACGTCGCCATCACCGCCCGCACCGTCGACACCCACCCGACCCTCCCCGGGAGCCTGCGGGAGACGGCCGCGATGATCGAGGCCGCTGGCGGCCGTGCGGCCGTGGTCGTCGCCGACCTCTCCGACGGGGAGGACCGCGTGCGGATCGTCCCCGAGGCCGAGGCCGCGCTCGGTGGACCGATCGACATCCTCGTGAACAACGCCGCCGCCGCGATCTACGCGCCGCTCGTCGACTTCCCGCTGAAGCGCCGGCGGCTGATCTTCGAGATCAACGTGCACGCCGTCATCGACGTCACCCAGCAGGTCCTCCCGCCGATGCTCGCCCGGGGCGAGGGTTGGATCGTGAACCTCTCGAGCGCGACCGCCCGCCCCACCCCCGACCCCGCGAACGCGGCGGCACGCATCGCGACGATGGCCGTCTATGGCGCGTCGAAGGCTGCGCTCAACCGGCTCACGAACGGTCTCGCGGTCGAACTCGCGGGATCGGGCGTCCGAGTGAACACGATCGAACCGCGCGCAGCGGTGATGAGCGAAGGCGCCGAGGCGCTCGTCGGCGACATCGTGACCGACGACCTCATCGAGTCGATGGAGGAGATGGTCGAGGCGACGGTCGCGTTGTGCGACTGCCCGCCCGAGCGAAGCGGCGAGATCGTCGTGAGCCTCGACCTCATCGACGAGCTCGGCCTCACCGTCAAGACCCTCGACGCCTCCCCCCTCCCCACCGCTTGATGCGTCAGGAGAACAACGACTTCGCCCACCCGTAGTCGGGCTTCCCCGCCGGCGTTCGCACGATCTCCTCGGCCAGGCACACCTCGCGCGGCACCTTGTAGCCGGCGACCTTGGTGCGGCAATGCGCGGCGACGTCATCCAGGGACGGCGTACGGCCCTCCCGCGGCGCGATGACCGCGGCGACCCGCTCGCCGAAGCGCTCGTCGGGCAAGCCGACCACCAGCGCGTCGAACACATCGGGGTGGCTCTTGAGCGCCGCCTCCACTTCCTCCGGATAGACCTTCTCGCCGCCGGTGTTGATGCACCCCGATCCCCGGCCGAGCAGGGTGATCGTGCCGTCGTCCTCGATGCGCGCGTAGTCCCCTGGGATCGCCCAGCGGACGCCGTCGGGGTCGGTCACGTAGGTGGCGGCAGTCTTGGCCTCGTCCTTGAAGTAACCGAGCGGGATGTGGCCCCGGCGGGCCAGCAGGCCGCGCTCTCCCGACCCCGCCTCGACGGGACGCAGGTCCTCGCCGAGGACCGACATCGACGGGCTCGCCGCGAAGCGAAGGCCGCCTTCGGTGCCCATCGAGCTCCCGCCCGCACCGAGCTCGGAGGCACCGAAGGTGTCGATGATGAGCACGTCGCCGAGCTGCTCCCGGAGCTGGTCCTGCACCACCGTCGAGAAGACCGCGCCTCCCGAGCCGACGGTGAAGACCGACGACGTGTCGTAGCTCGCGCCCGGTTCGGCGAGCGCCTCGCCGAGCGGACGCGCCATCGCGTCGCCCACCACCATCACGGAGTTCGCGCGCTCGGCCTCGACGGTCTTCCATACCTCGTGGGGGTCGAAGTGGTGGCCGGTGTACAGCACCGCGGTGCCCCCGCCGAACAGCGTGATGCACAGCCCCCACTGGGCCGCCCCGTGCATCACGGGTGCGAGCGCCATCGAGATCATGCGCTGGTCCTCGGGCTTCACCCGACCGACGATCTCCTCGGGCGTCTCGATCGGCGGCTCGCCGAAGCCACCGCCACCCATCGCCGCGAAGAAGATGTCTTCGTGGCGCCACATGACGCCCTTGGGCATCCCGGTCGTGCCGCCCGTGTAGAGCATGTAGAGGTCGTCGGACGACCGCTCGACGCCCGGCCGCTCCGGGGACGCGGCCCTCAGCGCGTCCTCGTAGCCAACGGCGTCGGCCGTGTCGGCGTCGGAGCCGTCGTCCAGCACGATGCGGTGCTCGAGCAGCGGGAGGTCGGGCGCGACCTCGGCCACGAGCGGGGCGAACGACCGCTCGAACACGACCGCCTTCGCATCGGCGTTCTCGAGCACGTAACGCAGCTCGTCGGCGACGTAGCGATAGTTGATGTTGATCGGGACGGCGCGTGCCTTCCACGCCGCGAACATCGCCTCGATCCACTCCGCGCGGTTCCAGGAATAGACCGCGACCTTGTCTCCTGGGCCGACACCATTCACGGCGAGGTGGTTGGCGAGACGGGTCGAGCGCTCGTCGAGCTCGGCGAACGTGCGCCGCTGATCGCCCGCCACGAGTGCGAGCCGGTCGGGCACGGTGTCGGCAACCAGCTCGAAGAGGTCGGCGAGGGAGAAGTGCCGCTCGATCGTCGGGCGGGCGGTCATCCGGTCATCCGGTCATCGTCTCCTTGTGGGTGGACCATCCGGTCTCGTCGGTGCGGGCTGCGAGCAGGTCGATACGGAAGCGCTCGAGCAACGCGCCGAGGCGGTCGCGATCCTCGGGTTCCCAGTCCTCGAGCGCGACGGCGAAGTCGTTGAGGAAGACGTCCTCGACCCGTCCCAGCACCCGCTCCCCTTCCTTGGTGACGCGCAGCCACGCGACCCGACCGTCTTCGCCGTCGGCCGCGCGCTCCACCAGGCCCTGCTCCTCGAGCGGACGGATCTGGCGGCTGGCCGTGGACTGGTCGACCGCGAGGCGACGCGCGACGTCCGACACCACGATCGGGCCGAATCGCTCCACCACCCGGAGTGCGCTCAGGCTCGCCGCAGTGAGCGCAACGCCCGCGGCGCGCAGGATCCGCTCCCGCTGTCGCGCGCTCCTCGCGCTCGCGGTCACGAGCGTCGTGAACTCGTGGACTGCGAGCAGGACGGGATCGGCTGCGAGCCCCGTGGTCGTGGGGACCGCCTCGCTCACCCCGCGCCCGGGCCGTCGGCGATCATCGAGCCGAGCCGCTCAGTGGTCTCGATCCACTCCTGGACCATGTCGAAGATGACGTCGCGGGTAGGGCGCACCTGGTTCATCCGCCCGACGATCTGGCCCACCGGGAACCCGGCGAGCGCCCTGTTGTTCGCACGCGTCACCCGGCGACCGGCCTCGCTGTAGAGGATCCCCTGCAGCGGCATCGGCAGCGGTTCGGGCGTGTCGTCGCGCTCCCACGCATCGGTCCAGGCGCTACGCAGCTGGCGGGCCGGCTTGCCCGTCATCGCGCGCGACCGCACGGTGTCGCGCGATCCGGCGGCGAGCAGGTTCTCGACGACGACCGGGGACGTGTCGGCCTCGGCCACCGTGAGCCAGATCGACCCGGTCCACACCCCCTGGGCGCCGAGCGCGAGCGCGGCGGCCATCTGGCGCCCCGTCCCGATGCCGCCCGCCGCGAGGACGGGGACGTCGGGACCGACCGCGTCGACGACCTCGGGGATGAGCACCATGGTCGACACGTCGCCGCAGTGCCCACCGGCCTCGGTGCCCTGGGCGACGATCACGTCGACACCCATCGCGACCTGGCGCTCGGCGTGCACCCGCGCACCGGCGAGGGCGCCGACGAGCACGCCGCGCTCGTGGGCCTTCGCGATCACGTCGGGCGGCGGCGGCCCGAGCGCGTTCACCAGCATGCTCGCCCCGTGCGCGAGCGACACCTCGACCTGGCCCGGGCCCTCCTCGTCGACGCCCAGTCCCGCCGCCTTCACCGGCGCCTGAACATCGCCGGGCAGCGGTGGGACGCCGTGCTCGGCGAGGAGCTCGTCGACGAACTGGTGGTGCTCAGCGGGGATCATCGACTCGAGGTTGGCGAGGCTGGCCTCGTCGCCCCCGCCCTTCCCCACGTACTTGGCCGGCATGACGATGTCGACGCCGTAGGGCTTGCCGTCGACGTGCTCGTCGATCCAGGTGAGCTCGATCTCGAGCTGCTCGGGGCTATAGGCGAGCGCTCCGAGGACGCCGTAGCCGCCTGCCCGGCTGACCGCGGCGACGACATCGCGGCAGTGGGAGAAGGCGAAGATCGGGAACTCGATCCCGAGGCGGTCGACGACGTTCATGCGGTGCTCCTGGGTGTTGGCAGCGGGCGACGCTATATGTATGTCTACAACTAGTTTTCGGCCGTCGTCCAGCCGGCCAGGAAACGTCGCACCGCACGGGGCGAACGGAGCCGCACGATCCGCAGGTGCGCATGGGCCAGATCCGCGGCGGCGGCCGTGTAGCGCTCGCGGTAGGCGCCGTGCTGCGTCCAGACCCAGGCGATGATCGAGCGCTCGGGGTCGAGCGACCAGAGGTTGCTCCACGGCTCTCGGTTGCCGTTCCACAGCTCCTCGCGGGTCACCGCCCGCCGAACGGTCCGGGCCACGACCCGACGCATGATGACCGAACGCGGGAAATCGAGCCAGACGACGGTGTCGGCCCGACCCCACACGAGGTCGCGGACCTGCGAATAGTTCCCGTCGACAACCCAACCGGGAGCGTCGGTCTGTTCGGCGACGAGGGCACGAAACTCGGCGGTGGATCGTTCCGTCCAGCCCGGTTGGTGGAAGATCCCGTCGAGCTCGACATGCGCCGAGCCGAGCCGAGACGCGAGCGCGGCCGCGAAGGTGGACTTGCCCGACCCCGAGTTGCCGACGACCGCGATGCAGCGCACGTCGCCATCGTGGCGCATCGGCGGTGCGGTCGCACCGCCGTGATGCCGGTGCGACCGCGACCGCTGAGCGACGCGTGTTAGGAGAGGGCGCGACCCTCGGAGTCCGGCAGCTTGTCGCCGGAGATCTTGACGATGTCGTAGACCCACCAGATCAGGAATCCGCCCCCGGTCACCAGCTTCAAGATCCCGAGGCCGACGTAGCCGAGGTACATGCGGTC
>JBKJJI010000419.1:0-4692 GCA_046598115.1 Acidimicrobiia bacterium
ACGCGGCTCCGCGGCCGGTTCCGCTTCGCCCGGAAAAGGACCTGCAGACCGAGTGCCCCTGCCACGACGAAGACGGGGAGGAACTCTGCGCCGTAGCGCTCGAAGACATACGCATACGCGAGGATCCCGACGATCCCACCTCCGGCGGTGGCGACGGGGAGCAGCAGCGGGCGCAACCGAGCGTCGCTGCGCCACGCGCGCCCCCGCACGAGGGCGACGATCCCGATGACGGCGAGCAACATCAGGAACGTGTGCGAGGCGGTCACGCTCGCCGACCGGTCGATCAGCTCGAAGCGCGCGTCGCCGACGGGCGCCGGCACCGAAGCGAAGTCGACAAACGGGAACAGCCGCTGGAACCCGAGCCCGTCCAGTCGTAGATAGCGCAGCAACGTGGTCGGGGCGAACTGCAGCCCGAAGAGCGAACCCCCGTTCTCCGCGAGGACGCTCCGAATGTGCGGGTCGACGGCGACGACGCGCTGCGCCTGATTCGGGACGGAGAACAACGTTCCGAACTTCGCGAGGTTGACGAGCGCGTAGAGCACGACCGGGGTCACGGCGGCCATCACCATGACCCAGAGGCGAACCGGTGCTCGAGCCTGATCATGCGAGCTCACCCAGAGCAACGCGGCAGGCTGTCTCCCTCGCGTCACGATGATCCGTCGTGCGACTTCGGCGAGTGCGATCGCCGTCAGCGCGAGGACCAGTCCGACACCCGTGGTCACCCTCGTCAGCACCGCGGCCGATGCTGCCGCACTCACGAGGAGCAGCCGCGATCTCGTCGGCTCGACGAGATACGCCACGAGCAGATCGAGCGCGATGAGCGCGAACGCAACTGCCCAGAGGAGAGCCTCGTGGAAGACCCAGGCCCGACTCGACAGGAACACGATGCTCGAACCGCCGGCAAAGACGAACGTGAACAGGGCGACCAGACACATCTCGAGCCGACCGAGGGGCGCCGGACCCCGCACGATCGTCCGGACCCGCCAATGGATGCGGCACGCGAACAAGACTGCGATCGCCCACGCGACGAGCATGCTGAGCCTCGCCAGGCGGCCGTCGAGCGCAGTGCCGAAGATCGCGAGTAGCGGGACGCGGAAGAGGGCCGGCACCGGCCCGAAGTACATGTAGCTCTTGCCGTCGATCGAGAAGCCCTCGATCCCGAGGATGTCCGGATCGATGTGCCAACGGCCGCGCAGCAGCGAATGCGCTTGGGCGTCGTAGAAGTCGCTGACCGGCTCCCAACGCAGGAAGTCGAAGGACCCGCGCGTCAGCATCCACGCGAAGACGATGCCTCCGAGCAGACCCCCGATCACGCACGCGCGGACGAACATCGCGTGCGTCGTGGAGCGGGACGACGTGCGCGGTCTGGTGCGCGTCGCGGATTCCGGCACGGGGCCGCAGGGTACTCGCTCACCGCATAATCTCCGCGCGGTGGGAACAGTGCTCCTGGCGACAGCCGCCGGTATACTCCGGTTCGGGGATGGCGCCGCGCCTGCTCATGAGCTCGAGGGACGAGCCGTTCGCGGATTGATCTGCCAGGGCCCAACCTGGTGGGCCGTCCTCGATGACCGAATCGTCGCACGCCGTGACGAGTCCGGTGCGTGGTCCGACGTCGCAACCGCCGACCGCGATCTCACGTGTCTCCTCCCGGTTCCGGGCGGCGCCTGGTGCGGCACTTCCGACGGACACCTCCTCCGCCTCCTCGGCGACGGTCTGACCCAGGTCGCGAGCTTCGACGCCGTCGACGGGCGCGACACGTGGCACGCGGTCCCCAGCGGCGAGCCGTACGTGCGGTCCATCGCCGCGACCTCCGACGCACGCGCGCTGCTGGCGAGCGTGCACGTGGGCGGCATCGCCCGCTCGGGCAATGGTGGCGGGTCGTGGCGGCCGACGATCGACGTCGAGATCGACGTCCACGAGGTACGCGCGCACCCGAGCGACCCACGGCTCGCGCTCGCTGCGGCCGGGTACGGGCTCGCGGTCAGCCACGACGCCGGCGCGAGCTGGGGGATGGAAACCGGTGGCCTTCACGCGACCTATCTCCGGGCGGTCGCCTTCACCACCGAAGCCGCGCTGGTCAGCGCGTCCGATGGTCCCGCGGGCGAGCACTCGGCGCTCTATCGGTGGACCGGCGACGGGCAGCCGATGACGAAGGTCGGAGGCGGGCTCCCGGAGTGGCTCCACGGCAACGTCGACACCGGCACGCTCGACGCATCAGGCGAGATCGCGGCGTTCGCCGACGACGGCGGGACCGTGTACCGGAGCAGCGATGGCGGCCGCAGCTGGACCGTGCTGGCGAAGGGTGTGGGTGCGGTGCGCTCGGTGGGTGTCACGCCCGACTGATCGCGGTTCGGTCGCGCGCCCGATCGGGGCGGGCGCCTACCCGTCGAGGCGCTCGTCGAGGAGCCGGTTGAGGGTCTGCGGGTTCCCCGAGTTCTTCGTCGCCTGCATGGCCTGCCCCATCAGGAAGCCACGCTTCTTCTTGCGCTCCTTGTCGTCGCCGCCACGGTACGCCGCCACCACATCGGAGTTCGCGGCGATGATGCCGTCGAGGACCGCCGCGAGCTCGCCCTCGTCGCTCACCTGCGCGAGGCCGCGCTCCTCGACGATCTGCTTCGGACGCTTCGGTTCGCGCAGGGCCTCAGCGAGCACGTCCTTGGCCAAGCCGCGAGAGAGCGTGCCGTCGGCGACGAGGCCGACCAGCTCGGCAAGGCCATCGGGTGCGAGCGGCAGCACCTCGGGCGACAGCCCGGTGTCGTTGAGGTGGGCGAGCACGTCGCCGGTGCACCAGTTGACGACGTCCTTCGCGGTTCCTGCGCCGAGCGCCGCGACCGCCGCTTCGGCGTAGCCGGGGAGGCCGGAAACGTCGAGGAGCACGCGGGCATCGTCGTCCGCGATCCCCCACTCCGCGACGAGGCGCGTGCGGTGTGCAGCCGGGAGCTCGGGGACCGAGTCGCGGGCCGTCGCGCGCTGCTCGTCGGTCGGCACCACGGGCACGAGATCGGGCTCCGGGAAGTAGCGGTAGTCGCTCGAGCCCTCCTTGCTGCGCATGCCGTGGGTGACGCCGTCGGCCTCGTCCCAGTGGCGGGTCTCCTGGGCGATCCGCTCCCCCACCTCGCACATCGCGATCTGCCGCTCGATCTCGTGGTCGATCGCGCGGCCCAGTGATCGCAGCGAGTTCATGTTCTTGACCTCGACCTTGGTGCCGAGCTCGGAGGCGCCGACCGGACGCACCGACACGTTCGCGTCGACGCGCATCGAACCCTCCTCCATCTTCACGTCGGAGACGCCGATCGCCGCGAGCACTGCACGCAGCTCGGCGACGTAGCCGCGTGCCTGATCGGCCGAGGTGATGTCGGGTCGACTCACGATCTCCATGAGCGGGACGCCGGCCCGGTTGTAGTCCACGAGGGAGTACTCGGCATCGTGGATCCGACCACCACCACCCATGTGGAGCGTCTTGCCGGTGTCCTCCTCGAGGTGGGCCCGCTCGATGCGCACGACCGTCCCGTCGACGTCGAGCGTGCCGTCGGCGAGGATCGGTTCGGCGTACTGGCTCACCTGGTAGTCCTTGGGCATGTCGGGGTAGAAGTAGTTCTTCCTCGCGAAGATCGACCGCTCGGGGACGTCGAATCCCAGGGCGTGTGCGAACCGCAGCGCGAACTCGACGACGCGCTCGTTGAGCACGGGCAGCGATCCGGGGAGCCCGAGGCACACCGGGCACACGTTCGTGTTCGGCTCGGCACCGAACTCGTTCGGGCACCCGCAGAACAGCTTCGTGGCGGTCGAGAGCTCGCAGTGGACCTCGAGGCCGATGACCGGCTCGTAGCGCGTGGCGTCGGACATCAGACCGCCGTCCCGCCAGAGCCGTCGGGGGCGCCCTGCTCGAGCACCCGGGCGACGCGGAACATCGTCGGCTCCCCGAGCGCGTCGGCGAGCACCTGCACGCCGATCGGGAGCCCCTGTCCGTCGACCCCGAACGGCACGCTGATCGCGGCGTGGCCGGCGAGGTTCGTCGGGATCGTGCAGATGTCGGAGAGGTACATCGCCAGGGGGTCGGCTGCCTTGGCGCCGATCTCGAAGGCGGTCGTGGGCGACGTCGGCGAGAGCAGCACGTCGAAGCGCTCGTAGGCCGACCGGAAGTCGTCGATGATCAACGTGCGGACGCGCTGCGCCTGCCCGTAGTACGCGTCGTAGTAGCCGGCCGAGAGCGCGTACGTGCCGAGCATGATGCGTCGCTTCACCTCGGCACCGAAGCCCGCGGCGCGGGTGCGTCCGTTCATCTCGGCGACGTCCTCGCCATCGACGCGCAAGCCGTACCGGACCCCGTCGTAGCGCGCGAGGTTCGACGACGCCTCGGCGGGCGCGATCAGGTAGTAGGCCGAGAGCCCGTAGACGATGCTCGGCACCGACACGGTCTCGACGACCGCGCCGGCCGCGGTGAGCACGTCGACGGCCTTCGCGACCGCGTCGCGCACCTCGGCCTGCACGCCGTCGACCTCGGTGAGCTCCTGCACCACACCGACGCGCAGCCCGTCGACGCCCTCGTCGAGGTGCGGGACCACGGGCTCGAGCGGTGTGGCGATGCTCGTGGAGTCGAGATGGTCGTGGCCACCGATGACGTCGAGAAGCAGGGCAGCGTCGGCAACGGTCGTGGCGAACGGCCCGATCTGGTCGAGGCTGCTCGCGAAC
>JBKJJI010000248.1:0-3338 GCA_046598115.1 Acidimicrobiia bacterium
CCGCCACGCTTGTAGCAGACGGGCCCCGGCGCCGAGCCGGCACTCTCGGGCCCGACGAGCAGCGCGCCCTGCCGGACGCGGGCGATCGAGCCACCGCCGGCACCGACGCTCTGCACATCGACCATCGGCAGGCCGATGTAGTAGCGGTACCGCCAGTTCCAGTCGGTCTTGATCTCTGGTCGGCCACCGCGCACGAGGCACACGTCGAAGCTGGTGCCGCCCATGTCGACGGCCACGAAGTCCTGCACCCCGGCCGCGCTCGCCGCGAGGGTTGCGCCCATCACGCCACCGGTCGGACCCGACGCGAGCAGCGAGACCGCCCGCTTCGACACGTATTCGGGCGGCATCACGCCGCCCGTCGACTGCATTATCAGCAGCGGCCCTGCGTAGCCCGCGGCGCGCAGCTCGTCCTGGAGTCGGGTCACGTAGGAGGCGATGCGCGGAGCGACGTATGCGTTCACGAGCGTGGTCGACACCCGCTCGAACTCGGGTCCGCGTGCCATCACCTCGTGCGACAGGGAGATGTGGTCGACGTCGGGGAACTCCTCGCGGACGATCTCGGCGGCGCGACGCTCGTGCTCGGGGTTCACGAACGAGAACAGGAACATGACGGCGATCGATCGGACGCCGAGCGCCTTCAGGCGCCGCACCCCGCGTCGGACGGCGTCCTCGTCGAGGGGGAGCAGCACGTCGCCCTCGAAGCTCATCCGTTCGGCGATGGGGATGCGGGCACGTCGGCGGGCGATCGGGAGTGGAGCAGGGTACGAGGGATCCCAGATCTGCTCCTTGTGCACCCGCCGCATCTCGATCTCGTCGCGATGACCCTCCGTGACGAGGAGCCCGGTCGCGGCGCCGTTCATCTCGATCATCGTGTTGTCGGCGGTGGTCGTGCCGTGCACGAGGATGTCGAGCCGTCCGCAGAGCTCAGCGAGCGACAGCCCGAAGCGCTCGGCGAGCTGGCCGAGGCCGTTCATCACGCCGATCGACTGGTCCTCGAGGGTCGTCGGGGTCTTGTCGAGCACGACCTCGCCGTCGGGCGTCAGGCAGAGCAGGTCGGTGAACGTCCCGCCGACGTCGACACCGACCCGGTATCCAGTTGCCTGGTCGCGCTCGCGGCTGCTCGCTGCTCCGCCAGGCTCGTTCGCGGTGCTCACTCGCCGGCCCGTGCTCGCATCTCGACGCGGGTTGTCTCGGTCGCGGCTTCGTCGATCTCGAGGGTGAGGTCCTTGAGCGAGCCCGTGAGCACGACGCCGTACTCGCGTTCGGCCGCCTCCACGCTCACGTACTCGTCGAGCACGTCGTCGAGGACGGCTTGCGCGTCGCGGTCGAGCGGGTCGCCCCAGCCGCCACCACCGCCGTAGTCGTAACAGACGCGCTCACCGGCGGCGATCGGCACCCAGTCAGCGGTGTGCTGCACGCGGAACGGGTCGTCGGAGCCGTACCGGATGATCATCTCGTTCGGCGCGCCGGGCTTGCCGCCCTGGATCCCCGGCATCGGGTACTTCATCCCGACGACGTACGTGTAGACCTTCGCGTCGACGAGGACCTCCTTCTCGTAGTGGCTGCCGCAGAGGCCGCGCCATTGGCCGGCCCCGCCGGAGTCGGTGCGGTAGTCGCGGCACCACTGGACGTGCGGGAACAGGCTCTCGTTGATCTCGGCGGTCGCCTTCCACAAGTTGCCGAAGCTCGCCGCTTGGGCGCCCCAGGCGTCCATGCCCTTGGCGGCGTTGCACCAGCCCGCGTACACCTCGGCGGAGTGGTCGGTGAACTGCTGGCCGGTGCGGGGGTCGGTGCCGACGATGATCGTCGGGATGCCGGTCTTGTAGGTCTGGGGCACGGCCTTGTCGGGGAGCACGTCCTGCAGCGCGAGGGCGATCACCTCGCCGACGTCGGCCCCGGGGTGGTGGGTGCCGGCACTCACGGGGCGACCGGGCGTGGGGTTGAGGACGCAGCCCTCGGGCACCACGAGCTTGATCTGCTCGAAGAAGCCTTCGTTCTTCGGGATCTCCGGGTCCATCATCGAAGCGATCTGGCCGACCGTGTAGCCCCGCGTGTTCCCGTAGGTGGACCACGCCTGGAGCTCCTGGCGGGTGTCACTCCCCGTGAAGTCGATCGTGATCGCTTCACCCTCCACGGTGATCTTTACGTGGAGGTGCACGTCGGGGTTGCCGAGCGGGTCGTGGTCGACGTACGCGTCGGCCTCGTACACGCCATCGGGCCAGGCACCGACTTCCTCGCGGAAGCGTCGGGCGGCGTAGTCGATCATGAAGTCGACCGACTCCTCGACCGCGGTCGCGCTGTACCGGTCGATGACGTCGCCGAGGCGCGCCGTCGCCAGCTGCGCCGCACCGATCTGCGCGCGCAGGTCGCCGATGTAGCTCGGGATGCGGTTGTTCGCGGCGAGCGCGTAGAGGATGTCGCGACGTTCCACGCCCTGGTCGATCACCTTCACGACAGGCCAGCGCACGCCCTCGCCCCAGAGGTCGCCTGCGGTGACGTTGTAGCCACCGGGCACACCGCCCCCGGTGTCGCCGTGATGGCACTGGATGCTCGCGATCAGCACCATGCGACGCGGGGCGCTGCCGTTGCCGGCTGCCCCGTTCGTGGTCGGTTCCGAGTTCGCGTAGACGGGGGCGAAGACGTTGTAGTCGGGGAGATGCCCGCCGCCGTGGTACGGGTCGTTGGCGACGAAGACGTCGCCCTCGCGGAACTCCTCCGGCCCGAGGAAGTCGAGCGCGAAGCGCACGGGGAGCGTGGAGGTGAGCATGAACTGCGGGATCCCGACGGAGAGCGCGGCGAGGCGTCCGTGGGAGTCGAGGATCGTGGCGTTGCGCTCGTTGCTCTGGTTCAGGATCGGGGTGGTGGCGGTTCGAGAGACGTAGGTGGCCATCTCGAAGCAGATGGTCTCCATCGCGCCGCGGATGACCTCGGCAGTGACGGGGTCGACCGTCGGGGACTCGGAGATTCGGTCCCGGCTGCGGGCCAGTGCGACGAGATCCACGTGCATGGTCGTCCCCCCTTTTGTCGGCTGACCCGGCGTGTTGACTGACCCGGCGTGTCGGCTGACCCGGCGTGTCGGCCGCCACGACGTTCTGGTACCTGACGCCGGTGTCAGGCACATCGTAACCTGGCGGTCCGATCCGGACGAGCGCCAGTGATCCGGGCCGAACCCAGGAAGCCGAATTCAGGAAGCCGAATACAGGAAGTGGGTGTCATGGCGGGGACCGCGACGAGGGGCGTCACCGCCTGGGCCACGGCCGAGCCCGACCGGCCGGCGATGCTCCTCGACGACGACGTGCGGGCGTTCGGTGCGCTCGCCGCCCGGGCGCCGGCGCTCG
>JBKJJI010000423.1:0-4173 GCA_046598115.1 Acidimicrobiia bacterium
GCCGCGAACGGTGAGTCGATCGCGCTGCTCGTCGCGCGGACGCGCCCGAAGGCGTTCCTCCACTGCTCGTCGACCGCGGTCTACCAGCACGCAGGGCCACACCACGCGCTCGTCGAGACCGACCCGCTCGGCGACAACCACCGCGCCATGTTCCCGACCTACAGCCTCGCCAAGATCTCGGCCGAGGTCGTCGCGCGTGCCGCGGCGCGGGCGAACGGTGTGCCGACGACGATCGCGCGCCTCAACGTCCCCTACGGCGACAACGGGGGATGGCCGGGCTGGCACCTCGAGTTCATGCTCGCCGGGCACCCGATCGCGCTGCACCCCGACCGACCGAACCTCTTCGACCCGATCCACGACGACGACCTCCTGCGGACCGTGCCCGGCCTGCTCGAGGCCGCGAGCGTCCCGGCCACGATCGTGAACTGGGGCGGACCGTCGGCCTCGATCGAGGAGTGGTGCGCGTACCTCGGCGAGCTGACCGGCCTCGAGCCGACGTTCGTGGAGACGCCCGACACGATCGGCAGCGTCCACGTCGACCTCACGAAGATGGCCGCGCTCGTCGGCGAGGCCCAAGTCGGATGGCGCGACGGGATGCGCCGCATGGTCGAGGCCCGCCACCCGGAGCTGCTCGGGTGAGCGACCCCGGTTGGCGGCCCCGATCCGGCGGCTAGGTTCCCCGCGGACCTGACGCTGCTGTCAGGCCGGGACGACGGCGACGAAGGGGGACGCAGTGAAGCCGGCAGCGTTCGAGTACCACGCACCGGAGACCATCGCCGACGCGGTCGCCGTGCTCGCCGAGCACGCCGACGAGGCCAAGCCGCTCGCCGGCGGGCAGAGCCTCGTGCCGATGCTTGCCCTGCGCCTCACCCGCTTCGCCCATCTCGTCGACCTCAACCGCGTCGAGGAGCTCAGCGGGATCCGGCGCGAGAACGGGTCGCTCGTGATCGGCGCGATGACGCGCCAACGAGCGGTCGAGCGCGACCCGTCGATCGCGACCGATGTGCCGCTGCTGGCCGCGTCGGTGCCGCTCATCGGGCACTCGCAGATCCGCAACCGCGGGACGGTCGGCGGATCCATCGCCCACGCCGACCCGGCGTCGGAGCTCCCCGCGGTCGCCCTCACGCTGGACGCCGAGCTGGAGATCGCCTCCACCACGGCGACGCGGACGGTCGCCGCGACCGACTTCTTCGAGGGCACCTGGTCGACGTGCCTCGCCGACGACGAGCTGCTCACGGCCGTCCGCTTCCCGGTGTGGGAGGGACGGTGCGGGTTCGCCTTCGAGGAGGTCGCCCGGCGGAGTGGCGACTTCGCGCTCGCCGGCGTCGCTGCGGCAGTCGAGGTCGACGGCGACGGCACGGTTCGGCGTGCGGCGATCGGGCTCCTGGGCATGGGGAGCACGCCGCATCGGGCGACGGCGGCCGAAGCCGCGCTCGTCGGCTCGACACCGACGGACACCGATCTCGACGAGATCGCCCGGCTGGCGGTCGCCGACCTCGAGCCGCCCGACGACGTGCACGCGACCGCGAGCTACCGGAAGCGCGTCGGTGCCCACCTCGTGGGCCGTTCCGTGCGTCGCGCACTGGAGGAGGCAGCAGATGGGTGAGCATCGGATCGCGATGACCGTCAACGGCGCGCCGCGCGAAGGGCGCGTCGAGGCCCGACGCACCCTCGCCGACTTCCTGCGTGAGGACTGCGCGCTCACCGGGACGCACCTGGGCTGCGAGCACGGGGTGTGCGGCGCCTGCACGGTGATCCTCGATGGCGAGGCCGTCCGCGCGTGCCTGCTGTTCGCGGTCCAGGCCGACGGGGCCGCGGTCGTGACCATCGAGGGACTCGGCGGCCCCGACGGTGCGCTCTCCCCGGTGCAGGAGGCCTTCCGCGCCGAGCACGGGCTCCAGTGCGGGTTCTGCACACCGGGTTTCGTCGTCACGGTCACACAGCTCCTGCGCGAGAACCCGACTCCGACCGACGCCGAGATCCGCGAGGGGATCTCCGGGAACCTGTGTCGCTGCACCGGGTACCAGGGGATCATCAAGGCGGTGCGCCGCGCCGCCGGGGCGGACCGATGACCGCGACGACACATGCCGACAGCGGCCAATCGGCGGGCCATGCTGCCGGGAGGTTCGTCGGGCAGTCGGTCGTCCGTCGTGAGGACCCGCGGCTGCTGACGGGCCACGGGCGCTACGTCGACGACGTCGTCGTGCCGGGAATGCTGCACGCAGCGTTCGTCCGTAGCGATCTCGCTCGAGGGCGGATCACCCGGCTCGAGGTCGAGCACGCGCGTGCGCATCCCGGCGTCCACGCGGTGCTGACCGCCGACGAACTCAACCCCGGGTCGGGCTCGCTGCAGCCGACGATGTTCGCCGGCGACGCGCCGATGTCCCCGTGCGCGCCGGTGCGTCTCCTCGCCGACGGCGACGTGCGGTTCGTCGGCGACCCGATCGCGATCGTGATCGCGACCAGCCGCGCGGTGGCCGAGGACGCCTGCGAGCTCGTCGAGGTCGACTACGAGGCCGAGGACCCGATCGTCGACGCCGAGGTCGCGATGACCGAGACCGATCGGTTGGTGCATCCCGAGCTCGGTTCCAACGTCGCGATGTCGGTGCCGACACCCCCCGACGCCGAGCTCGACGCGATCTTCGAGTCGGCCGCCCACGTCGTGCACGAGACCTTCCATCAGCACCGTCATTCGTGCGTGCCGATGGAGACGCGTGGCGTCGTCGCGGCGTACGAGCCGTCTTCGGGCGAACTCGACATCTGGCTCTCGACCCAGAACCCCCATGAGGCCCGCCAGGTCTGCTCGCGCCTCACCGGAGTCCCGGCGCACAAGGTGCGCGTGCGCGCGGCCGACGTCGGCGGAGGGTTCGGCCAGAAGTACTTCCTCCAGCGCGACGAGCAGGTCGTCGTCGCCGCCGCGACGCGGGTCGGCTGCACCGTGAAGTGGATCGAGGACCGTCGGGAGAACCTCATCGCCGCGACCCACGCACGCGCCGATCGCATCGCAGTGGACATGGCCGTCGACGCGGAGGGCCGGCTGCTCGCCGCCCGCCTCGACCACCTCGAGGACTGTGGCGCGTATCCCATCGGCGGCACGGGAGGGGTCGGGCCGTTCGTCGCGATGCTGTTCCCCGGTCCGTACCGGATCGGCCGGCTCGGCTTCGTGAGCACCGCGGTGTGGACCAACACCTGCGGTCGCGGCGCGTACCGCGGTCCGTGGATGCTCGAGACGGTCGCCCGCGAGCAGATGGTCGACGTCGTCGCCCGCGCGATCGGGATGGACCCGCTGGAGGTGCGCCGCCGGAACGTGATCGCGGCCGAGGAGCTGCCCTTCACCACCGCGATGGGCATGGAGCTCGACCACGTCACCCCGGCCGAGACGCTCGAGCAGGCGGTGGGGATGATCGGATACGACGCGTTCCGCACCGAGCAGCGACGGGCGTTCGAGGACGAGGGCCGGCTGCTCGGCATCGGCATCGGCCTGTACGTGGAGCCGACGAGCATGGGGTCGGGCTCGCTCGGAGTCGAGACGGCAACGGTGCGGGTGCAGCCCGGCGGCACGGTCACCGTCATGCTCGGGACCGGATCGCACGGCCAGGGCGTCGAGACGACGATGGCCCAGGTCGTGGCAGAGCACCTGGGCGTCGAGCTCGACGACGTCGTCGTCGTCCAGGGCGACACCGCGACCTCACCGTTCGGCGCCGGGACCGGCGGGAGCCGTACCGCGGTCGTAGCGGGGGGCGCGACGCGCGAGGCGTCGATCCAGGTGCGCGAGAAGGTCGTCGAGATCGCAGCCCATCTCCTGGAGGCCGCGCCCGAGGACCTCGAGGTCCTCGAAGGCATGGTGTCGGTGCGCGGCACCCCGTCGAAGGGCGTCGCGCTGGCCGAGGTCGCGCGGGTGGCGTACAACGATCCGGCCGAGCTGCCGCCCGGCATCGCGCCGAGCCTCGAGGCGACCGTGAGCTATCAGGCGCCACCGATCACATGGTCGAACGCGTGCCACGTCTGCACGGTCGAGATCGACCCGGAGACCGGGCTGGTCGCGATCCTGCGCTACGTCGTGAGCGAGGACTGCGGCGTGATGATCAACCCGATGGTGGTCGAGGGCCAGGTCTCGGGGGGTGTGGTGCAGGGCATCGGCGCGGTGCTCTACGAGCATCTCGTCTACGACCC
>JBKJJI010000058.1:0-2809 GCA_046598115.1 Acidimicrobiia bacterium
GGGCGGTCGCATCCCCCGGCGAGATGATCACGTACGGGATGCGGAGGAACGACATGAGCGCCACGGCGACCGCCACGACCGCGAGCGCACCGATCCCGAGGCCCACGGGCCAGCGGCGCGCCGCCGCACGGCCACCGCCCGCCCGGTTGGCGCCGGCCCCGGCGCCGGAAGCCGGCCGATCTGACCCTGCCCGATCGAAAGCCGCCAGATCGGACCCCGGAACGCCGGGGGATCCAGGGTCGTCGGTCATGGTTGCTCCGGTCTCGGGTGCGAAGATGGTGGGCGACGACCAGCTCGGAGACGCCGATGGACCGCCCACGCCAGCCTGCCATGCGACCCGCTGCCCGCGGGACGCGGCGCAACGCTGGACGCACCCCGGACGATGGTCGCGACGACGTTCGGGGCAAGGCCCGAGCCCGGCGCCGCGATCGCGACACCTACGACGACCATGGGCCCGACGACGACTGGCCCGCCGAGCACACAGGCGGTGTGCGCACCCTGCTGCAGGGGTTCGCCGTTGTGCGCTGGATCCTGCTCGTCTTCGCCGTCGGCTTCGGGATCGCCGCCGTGATCGCCATCGCGCTCGCCGCGCTGTTCGCCCTCGTCAACGCCAGCGTGTGACCGCAGGCCCCACGAACCACTTCCCCGTCGCGCGGGCTGCTGCCTTCGCCACCCTCGCCCGCGGCGATCTCCTCGGACCGGCCGAGTCGGCCGACGTCGGGACCGCGGCGACGACTGATCCGGACCCCCGCGTGCGCGCCGCGGCGATCGCCGCCGTCGTGCGCGTCGGCGTCGTCGGCGTGGCGATCGACGCCTGGGCGGCGGCGATCGTCGACCCGCATGCCCAGGTGCGCCGCCGGGCGGCGGAGACGGGACCTCCGCTCGTGCACCGCCTCCGCGACGGCAACGACCCCGAGGCCGCATCGGGGATCGGGCGTGCCCTCGTCGCCCGGCTCGACGACGACGACGTGACCGTCGTCGAGGCGGCGGCCTGGGGCCTCGGTGAGCTGGGCGCGCTCGCCGTGGAGTCCGCGGCCGTCGGCCGACTGTCGGAGGTGACGACCGGCCACGACGACGCCATTGCCCGCGAGTCCGCCGTCGCCGCACTGGGTGCGCTCGGCGACCCGGCCGGCCTCGCGGCAATCCTGCGGGCCACGCAGGACAAGCCGACGGTCCGACGGCGGGCGGTGCTCGCGCTCGCCCCGTTCGACGGCGACGAGGTCGACGCGGCGCTGCGACGCGCACGCGACGATCGCGACTGGCAGGTCCGCCAGGCCGCCGAGGACCTCATGCCCGACGAGGCGCCAGATGAGGCGCCGGATGGGGCGCCGGATGCGGGGGGGTCGTCGGACGCGGAGCCCCCGCCGACGCGGGACTAGCGCTCGCCGTAGCGCTGACTCGACCCCCGGGGCCGGTCGAGGAACATGTCCTTGAGGCGGTCGAACGACTCGAGGCAGCGCCCGGCACCGAGCACGACCGTCTCGAGGGGGAGGTCCGAGCGAATGACCGGGACGCCGGTCTCGTGCTCGATCCGCTTGTCCATCCCTCGAAGCAGCGCGCCACCGCCGACGAGATGGATCCCCATCTCGAGGAGGTCCTGGGCGAGCTCGGGGGGAGTCTCCGACAGCGCCTGCTTCGTCGCCTCGAGGATCGCGTTCACGGGCTCCTCGATCGCCTCGCGCACCTCTTCGGGCTCGAGCACCACCGTGCGCGGGAGACCGCTCATCAGGTCGCGGCCGCGCACCTCGACCTTGAACTCGTCGGCTCGGCGACCGCGATCCCGTGGTCGCGGCGGAGGTACGCCTGGATCGCGTGGTCGAAGTCGAACCCGCCGACTCGGGCGGCCTGGAGGGAGACGATCCCGCCGAGCGAGATGACCGCCATCTCGCTGGTGCCACCACCGATGTCGACGACCATGTTCCCGAGCGGCTCGTGGATGGGGAGCGACGCCCCGATCGCAGCGGCCATGGGCTGCTCGATCAGGTACGTCTGCTGCGCCCCGGCACGGCGCGTCGCCTCGAGCACCGCGCGCTGCTCGACGTGGGTGATGGCCGACGGCACGCACACGAGCACCCGCGCCCGCTGCATCCGGGTGATGCCGGCCCGGGCGAAGATGAGCCGGATCAGCCGCTGGGTGATCTCGAAGTCGGTGATCGCGCCGCCTCGGAGCGGCCGCACCGCGACGATGTGCCCGGGCGTGCGCCCGATCATGTGCCACGCCTCGTGGCCCATGGCGAGCACGTCCTGGGTGCGGCTGTTCAGTGCGATCACGGTGGGCTCGTTGAGGATGATGCCCTGCCCGCGCGCGTAGACGAGCGTGTTGGCGGTCCCCAGGTCGATGGCGAGGTCGCGCGACACGGCCTACTGCTCCGCCGCGGCGGACTCGCGCACCGCTCGGACGGGAACACCGCTCGTGGCCCAGTCGGCGCCTTCGGCCCAGCGCTCGCGCTTCCAGATCGGGACCGTCTCCTTGAGGGTGTCGATCGCGAACCGGGCCGCCTCGAACGCCTCGGGCCGGTGCGGCGTCGACACGACGACCACGACCGAAGCCTCCGAGAGCTCGACGGTGCCCACGCGGTGGACCAGGGCGAGGCGCTCGACCACCGGCCACCGGCGCCGCACCTCGGCCGCGACCTCCTCGAGCCGACGTCGCGCTTCGGTCTCGTAGGCCTCGTAGTCGATGGCCTGCACCCCGTCGCGGCCCTCGGAGTGGTCGCGAACCACGCCGAGGAAGGCCACGACCGCACCGGATGCGGGCGTCGTCGCCCAGTCGGTCGCCTCGGCGAGCGGGAGGGGGTCTGCGGTGATC
>JBKJJI010000221.1:0-8099 GCA_046598115.1 Acidimicrobiia bacterium
CGCCGTGCTTCGCCCAGCACCACACCGTCGTCACCTTCGATCTGCGGGGCCACGGTGCGAGCGACCACCCGAACGACGTCTCCGACTACTCCTTCGACCTGCTCGCCGCCGATGCCCTCGCCGTCGCCGACGCGGCCGGCGCGGACCGGTTCGTGCTCCTCGGGCATTCCATGGGCGGCATGGTGGCCCGGCGGATCGTCCTCGAGCACCCGGAGCGGGTGGCCGGCCTCGTGCTCATGGACACGGCGCCCGGCAAGCCCCGCGGGATCGACGCCGACATGGCCGAAGTCGCGGCGCAGCTCGCGCTCGAGGACGGGATGGCCGAGCTCCGGGAGATCCTGGACGCCGCGAACCCGCTCGGGTCCGAAGCCGACCAGCGGGTGCGCGCCGAGCGCCCCGGGTACGTCGAGTTCGGGGCCCGAAAGTGGGCCGCGACCGAGCCCGCGGCCTACGCGGCGTTGCTCCGGGAGATCGTTCGTCAGGACGATCAGCTCGACGAGATGCGTGCCATCACGTGCCCAACGCTCGTGATCGTCGGCGAGCAGGACGAGCCGTTCTTCGACGACGCGGGAGCGATGGCCGACGCGATCGACGGCGCCTCGTTGGTCGTGGTCCCGGACGCCGGGCATTCACCGCAGTTCGAGAACCCCGACGTCTGGTACGCGGCCGTCGACGGGTTCCTCGAGGAGGTCAGGTCATGAGCGATGCCACGCCGGCGCAGCCAGATGGCGGATATCTCGGGGCCGCGACCCTGCGTGCCCACGGCGTCGACACCGTCTTCACGCTGTCGGGCGGTCACCTCTTCCCGCTCTACGACGGGTGCGTCAAGACCGATGTCCGCCTCGTCGACACCCGCCATGAGCAGACCGCGGCGTTCGCCGCCGAAGGCTGGGCGAAGGTCACGCGGCGCGTCGGGGTCGCGGCGCTGACCGCGGGCCCCGGTGTCACCAACGGTGTCAGCGCGTTGACGAGCGCACACATGAACGGGTCCCCCATGTGCGTGATCGGTGGGCGGGCGCCGTCGGCCCGCTGGGGGGTGGGATCGCTCCAGGAGCTCGACCACATCCCGATCGTCGCCCCCGTGACCAAGTCGGCGGCCACGCTCGATTCGGCCGACGCGATCCCGGGCGGGCTCGACGAGGCCCTGCGCACGGCATGCACGCCCCACCGCGGCCCGGTGTTCGTCGACGTGCCGCTCGACGCATGGGGTCCTTCGGACGCCGCGGTGCCGACCTCGCCCGATCCCGCGTCCCTTTCCGGCCCGCCGGCCGACCCCGACGACCTCGCTGCGATCGCACGCCTCATCGGGAAGGCGAGGCGGCCGGTGCTCATGATCGGCGGCGACGTCTACTGGGCGGGTGCCGAGGACGAGGTCCTCGCGTTCGCCGCCGCGGTGCGTATCCCCGTGTTCGCCAACGACATGGGTCGTGGTGTCGTCCCGGCCGACCACGAGCTCGCGTTCTCGCGGGCGCGCTCGTCGGCGTTCGGCGGCGCGGATCTGATGATCGTCGCCGGCACGCCGCTCGACTTCCGGCTCGGGTTCGGTTCGTTCGCAGCACCGGTCGTGCATCTCGCCGACAGCCCGGCCGGCATCGCGCGCCACGTCGACCTGGCCGGCTCGGCCTCAGGCGACCTCCGCGCCATGTTCGCGACGCTCGCCGAGATCGCACCGGCAGCCGGGGACGACGGGGCGCGGCGCGAGCGCGAGGACTGGGTGCGCACGCTGCGCGACGACGAGTTGGCGAAGCGGAGCACCGAAGTGGCGCGCCTCGAGTCCGACTCGGGTCCGATCGACCCGGCGCGGATCTTCGGTGAGCTGCGCGCCCGGCTCGACCGCGACGCCGTCGTCATCGGCGATGGCGGCGACTTCGTCTCGTACGCCGGCAAGTACATCGACACCTTCACGCCCGGGTGCTTCCTCGGGCCCGGTCCCTACGGATGCCTCGGCAGCGGGACGGGCTACGCGCTCGCGGCCGCACTCGCGCACCCGGACCGACAGGTCGTCGTGTGCTTCGGCGACGGGGCCATCGGGTTCACGCTCGGCGACCTCGACACGCTCGTGCGCCACGGTGTGAACGTGACCGCGGTCGTCGGGAACAACGGCATCTGGGGGCTCGAGAAGCACCCGATGCAGATGATCTTCGGCTACGACGTCGTCGCCGAGCTGCGCCCGGGCACCCGCTACGACCTCGTGGCCGAAGCGCTCGGCGGCCACGGCGAGCTCGTCGACGAAGCCAGTGGGATCGGACCGGCCCTCGATCGGGCGTTCGCCCACGACGGGTGCTCGGTCGTGAACGTGCTCACCGACCCGGCCGACGCCTACCCGCGGTCGTCGAACCTCGGCTGACCGCGCGGGCGGGAGCCGGGCTCAGTGACCCGCTCCGGGGCAGGGTCGCCAGTCGCCGTTCTCCTCGCGCACTTGGAGGGCGTAGATGCGGTCTTTGCCGCTGCGGCGCTCGCGGATCGCGTACTCGACGGTGGCCCGGTCGTCGTCGCGGTCGACAGTGAACGGGTTCACCGAGAGGTGCTCGCCGCCCGCGAAGCGAACCGTGATCGAGAGCAGCACTTCCTCGGCGCGATCGCGATCTGATCGGCAGAGCCGGTCAGCGGCAGCGTCGAACCGGCCGTCGACGAGGTCCTCCATGAAGTCGTCGGCGGCGGAGAACGGCGGCAGCGTCCGGGAGACGAACAGGGCCGTCCCCGCCGCGGCGACCGCGAGGATCGCGGCCATCATCGAGACGAGCACCACGATCCAGGTGCGTCGGCGGCGCTTCGGCGCGGGCGCCGCGAAGCGCTGGTCCTCGGGCGCGGGGGGCGAGGTGGGCGCGGTCACGACCCCGCCGTCCGCTCGAGGAACCGGTCGCGGTCGACGACGACGCGGGTGATGCGACCGGCCGCCACGAGGCCTCGGCCGTCGGTCACCGACACCCGGAACGTCAGGCGCCTGCTCTCGACGGTCTCGAGAGTCGCCTCGGCCGCGACCTCACCGCCGACAGGCGTCGGGGCGAGGTGATCGAGCTGGACCCGGAACCCGACCGTGGTCTGTCCGGCGTCGAGGCCGTCGCCGACCGCCTGCACGGTGGCCTCCTCCGCGAGCCCGACGACGCGTGGCGTCGCGAGGACCGGCACGTCGCCGCTCCGGAGGGTGCGTGCGGTGTCGGCGTCGGAGACGACCATGGTGGCCGTCGCGCTGAGACCGGGACGCAGACGCATTCGCCTACCCTAGCGATCCCGTGATCGATCCCGACATCCTCGAGCGAACCCTGGGGGAAGCGCTGCGCAATGGCGGCGACTTCGCCGAGGTGTTCGCCGAGGACCGCCGCAGCTCGAACGCACGCTTCGACGACGGGCGCGTCGAGGAGCTGGTCTCGGGCCGTTCCCGGGGTGCCGGGATCCGTGTCGTGCGCGGCGACGCCACCGGGTTCGCGCACACGGCCGATCTCAGCGAGGCCGGGCTGCGCGAGGCCGCGCGCGCGGCCGCCGCGGCATCACGCGAGGGCGGGGGCGCGGCCCGAGTGGTCGAGCTCGAGCGAGCGGAGCCCGCCGCGGCTCGTCCCGACGATGCGGTCGTGGCCCCCGAGTCCGTCTCGAAGGATCGCAAGGTGGAGCTCCTCGGAACGGCCGACGCGGCCGCGCGCAGCCGCAGCGACTCCATCCGCCAGGTTGCCGTCTCCTATGCAGACAGCCGCCGCCGGATCCTCGTGGCGAACTCCGACGGCCTGCTCGCCGAGGACGACCAGGTGCGCACACGGTTCTTCGTGCAGTGCGTGGCAGTGGGCGACACCGGGATGCAGACGGGGTCCGAGGCGCCGGGACGCACCATGGGCTTCGAGCTGTTCGACGAGGTGGACCCGGAGGAGGTCGCCCGCACCGCGGCCGACCGGGCACTGGCGATGCTGCGCGCCCGACCGGCGCCCACGGGTCGGCTCCCCGTCGTCCTGCGGCGTGGTGCCGGTGGCGTGCTGTTCCACGAGGCGTGCGGTCATGGTCTCGAGGCCGACCTCGTCGGTCGCGACGCCTCGGTGTTCCGGGGCCGGCGCGGCGAGCAGGTCGCGGCGCCCATGGTGAACCTCGTCGACGACGGCACCTATGCCCGCGAGTGGGGCACGGCCGCGATCGACGACGAGGGGACGCCCACGCGTCGTAACGCCCTCATCGAGGACGGCGTCCTCACCGACTACATGTGGGACTACCTGCGGGCGCGTAAGGAAGGTCGGAGCAGCAGCGGGAACGGACGCCGCGAGACGTATCGGGACCTCCCGATGGTGCGGATGACGAACACGTACATCCTCCCGGGCCCCGACGAGCCCGACGCGATCATCGAAGGCACCGAGCGCGGGCTCTACTGCGCGGCACTGGGCGGCGGGCAGGTGAACACCGCGACGGGCGACTTCGTCTTCGGTGTCACCGAGGCGTACCTGATCGAGCACGGTGAGATCACCGAGCCCGTGCGCGCCGCACAGCTCATCGGCAACGGCGCCGAGACGCTTCGACTCGTCGATGCCGTCGGGAACGACTTCGACACGTGGGCGGGGACCTGCGGCAAGGACGGTCAGGGGGTGCCGGTCTCGTCCGGACAGCCGACCTTGCGGGTCGCCGAGCTGACGGTCGGCGGAACGGCGCGTGGCTGAGACCGCGGCGCCCGATCGCATCGACGAGCTCCTTGCCGTCGCTCGTGGGGTCGCGGACCGTGCGACCGGCACCGAGCAGATCGAGGCCTACGTCTCGCGGACACGCGAGACCGAGGTCAAGGTGCACGCCCGTGCGGTCGAGGCGCTCGTCGTCGCCGAACGTGCAGGGGTCGGCGTCCGGGTCCTCGTCGACGGGCGCCAGGGCTTCGCGTGGGCCGGGTCCCTCGACACCGACGTCGTCGACGAGGCGCTCTCCGAGGCACGCGACAACGCGCGCTTCGCGACACCGAACGAGCATGCGGTGATCCCGTCGGCCGACGACTGCGACCATCCGGTCGCCGATCTCGTGCTGTGGCGCGACGACCTCCTCTCGACGGGCACGGAGGAGAAGGTCGCCATGGCCCTCGCCGTGGAGGCGGCGACCACCGCAGCCGACGAGCGGGTGCGCGCCGTCGAGACCGCCCGGTACGGCGACACTGCGCTCGAGACCGCGTTGGTGAGCTCGAACGGCGTTGAGGCGTCGAGCCGCCGTACGACCTGTGTGGTCACCTCCTACGCGATGGTCGGGACGGGTGCCGAGACCCGCACGGGTTCAGGATTCTCGGCCGGCCGGGCCTTCGCCGATCTCGACCCCGAGGTCGCCGGCCGCGACGCCGCCGAGCGCGCGGTCCGGCTGCTCGGCGCGGTGCAGCCACCCACGGGCGTGATGCCGGTCGTCTTCGACCCGCTCGTCACGCGCTCCCTGCTCGCCCTGGTCGGCGCCGCACTAGGTGCCGAGAGCGTGGCGAAGGGACGGTCGATGTTCGCCGACCGCGCGGGTGAGACGGTCGCCGCTGTCGGAGTGACGCTCGTCGACGACCCGACCCACGCCGAGGCGTTCGGTGCGACACCGTTCGACGCCGAGGGTGTGCCGACCCGGGTCGTCGAGCTCCTCGTCGACGGCGTGCTGTGCGGTTTGCTCCACAACGTGTCGACGGCGCACCGGGCCGGCACGGCGACGACAGGGTCGGCGGTCCGGGGTGGGTACGCGTCGGCACCCGGGGCGGGCGCCCGCGCCCTGGCCCTGCGTCCGGGTTCGCGCAGCCCCGCGGAGATCCTCGAGGCTGCGGGCGACGCGCTGTACGTGCAGTCGGTGAGCGGCCTGCACTCGGGGACCAACCCGGTCAGCGGCGACTTCTCCGTGGGTGCCGAGGGGCTCATGGTGCGCGGCGGCGCGTTCGCCGAGCCGGTCCGCGAGGTCACGATCGCCTCGACCCTGCCGCGCATGCTCCTCGACATCGCCGAGGTGGGGAACGACCTCACCTGGCCCCCCGGCGGCGCGGCGGGCATGTCGCTGCTCGTCGCCGAGATGACGGTCAGCGGGTCCTGACGCCCCGACGTTCGAGGATGGCGCGGAGCTCGTCGACGACGGTGATCGGGTCGTGGCCCACGTGGACGGTCTCGATCCCGAGCGCGCGTGCGGCCTCCACGTTGTCGGCGTTGTCGTCGAGGAACACCGACGCGCTCGGTTCGGCGCCAGCCCGCGTGCACGTCAGCTCGTAGATGCGGGGATCGGGCTTGCGCATCCCGACCTCGCTCGAGTCGACCACGAGCGGGAACAGCTCGTCGACGGGGAACGACGACCGCCACGAGTCACCGAACTCCTTCACGTTGTTCGTGAGCAGTGCGAGGGGGACGCCGAGGCCGGCGAGGCGCCGGATCTCGTGGACGATCGGCCACTGGACCCGCACCGCGTACGCCGCCGAGAACTCGACGAACGCGTCGGCCGTGAGCTCGGTGCCGAGGATGTCGGGCGCCCTCCGCATGAGCCGGTCGAGGTAGTCGTCGAACCCGAGCTTGCCCATCTCGAGGAGGTGGAAGTCGTGGACCGGGCCTTCGTCGTACGCACCGTCGACCGGGTCGCCGTCGCTGCCTTCGGGGATCTCGCCGAAGAGGAGGCGGTGCAGGGACCCGGTGGGGTAGCCCATGACGACCTCGAAGTCGGCGACGTCGTCGAGCAGCCGCTCGGAGATGACACCCCCGTAATCGAAGATCACGAGGTCGACGACGCCGACGCCCTGCATGTCAGCGCAGCTCGATGATCACGGCCGCGACCGGTGCCGCGATGAGCAGGTAGCCGGCGAATACCCGCAACGAATGGGTGCGGAGGTACTTGAGGAAGCCCTCGATGGCGAGCCAGCCGCTGATGGTGGCGGCGACGAAGCCGGCCACGACCGGGCCCGTGATGTCGAACCGGCCGGAGGTGAGGTCGCCGACCCTGGTGGCGAAAGCCCCCACGATCGCTGGGATCGCGAGCAGGAACGAGAACCGGGCCGCGGCCTCGCGCGTCATGCCCTGCGCGACGCCCGCGGCGATCGTGGACCCGGACCGGGAGATCCCGGGGGTGATCGCCGCGGCTTGTGCCACCCCGATCCAGAGCGCACGCGGGGCGTCGACGTCGCGGCGAGCGACCCCGGTCCTGATCATCCGCTCGACGCCGAGCAGGATGCACGCGGTCACGACCCAGAACAGGCAGACCCAGAGCGGTTCCTCGAACAGGGACTCGAACTCGTTGCCGAGGGCGAGCCCCGCGATGCCTGCGGGGATCGATCCGAGGGCGAGGAGCCCGATCATCCGTCGGTCGGCGCGTGGGTCGGGCCCACCGCCGAAGAGGCCGACGAGGAGGCCGAGCAGGTCGCGTCGGAACGAGAACAGCACCGCGAGGAGCGTGCCGAGGTGCAGCACGAGGTCGAACGTGAGTGACGGCTGGTCCCATCCGAGGACGGCGGGGACGACGACGAGGTGTCCGCTGGAGGAGACCGGGAGGAACTCCGTGAGGCCCTGCACGAGCCCGAGGACGATGTCTTCCAGCCAGTCCATGAGGACGCGATGCTACGGGGCGCGAGCTTCCTCGGGAGGAACGAGCGCGATCGTCAGCACGCCGTGCGCCGCGGCGTACGCGAGGTCGCGCGCCTGGCGCGGGGTCACGAGCACGGTGACGCCGAGCCCGCCAGCTCCGGCAGCGGCGCCCGCGGTGTCGACGCGGAGCACCTGCACGCCGGCGGCCACGACGACCGACGATGTGTCGTCGAGCTCGTCGGTCGCCACGATTCCGGCGTCGGACGTCGCGAGGATGTCGACGGCTGCGCCGTCGGGCGGGCGCAGCGCGTCGGTAACGACCACCCGTATCGCGCGCGAGCCGACCGGGAGCGCGCCGTCGAGCCCGGTGCGCGCACGCGGCGCGAGGTTGCCGCCGGCGACGAAACCGCCGCGCACCATCGGGACGACGACCACGCGACCGACGGCGTCACCCGCTCGGGGGAGCACGCCGGGCGGGAGCTGGGACCGGTGCACGCGACGGATCCGAAGGTCGGCGCGGTCGAGCACGACTCCGAGGCGGAGCGGGCGGGTCGCGACCAGCACGTCGCGCTCGGGACCGAACGTCGACGCGCGCCGGTGCAGCGTCGCGAGGTCGGATGCGACGAGAAC
>JBKJJI010000291.1:0-9925 GCA_046598115.1 Acidimicrobiia bacterium
GACACATCGTGAACACCGCGTCGCTGGCCGGGATCATCCCCGGGTTCGACCCGATCTACGACGCCACGAAGCACGCGGTCGTCGCGCTCACCGAGGACTTGTTCAACAACCTCCGGACCGCCGGCATGCCGGTCGGGGTCAGCGTGCTCTGCCCGGGTTGGGTCCGCACGAACATCGTCGAGGCCGACCGCAACTGGCCCGAGGACCTCGGCCCGGCCCCGGAGCCTCGGGCGGGCAGCGAGGTGATGCTCGGGCACCTGAAGCGCGCGATCGACGAAGGGATGACCCCGGCTGCGGTGGCCGACCTCGTGGCGACCTGCGTCGAGGAAGAACGGTTCTGGGTCTTCCCCCATGCCGAGTGGATGCCGATCGCGATCGACCGGTGGGCACGCGTCGCGGAAGGCGTGAACCCCCAGCCGATCGAGCAGCTTCCTGGAATGCCACCGATGGAGCAGATGGTCGCGGAGACGATGGCGGCCCTGTCCGCCGACGCAACCGGCGACGCCTGAGCGCGCGCAGGTCAGCAGTCCTCTCACCCGCGCAAGTCGGCGAGCTTCACCACCTCGGTCGCGGGAGTCGGCACCTCTTCCTCGGGGAGGAACCAGCGCCAGTAGACGATGCCGAACGGTCGGCCCTCGGTGTCGATCCAGTTGCCGACACCCGGGTCCTCGGGGGCGAGGATCATGCGCCACGACCCGTCGGGCTCGAGCGTCGTGTTGGAGCGGTTCCGCGCGACGGGGCGGTGCACGTAGTCGAACGTCTGCAGGAAGCGGTTCCACAGCGACACGTTCGCGAACCGGCACTTCGGCCATCGCGACGTGATCACCAGCGCCTCGTCCGGCGCGAGCACGTACGGAGCCATCGCGTACGCGGCGTCGACCGCGGCGAACGCGAGGTCGCCCGGCACCTCGGGCTTCGTGAACACGTTGGGGGTCGTGGACACCCAGTCGGGCCGGAGCTCACCGGGCTTCGGCGCCTCCACGGTCTTGCCCCGGACGTAGTTCACGACCCGCTTGATCCCGGCGGCCACGCGCTGGTCGTCCCACGTGGGAGGCGGTCCGATCGGATCACCAACGACCTCGATCGACAACGGGATCACGAGGTCGGGATCGCACGCGGCCGGCTCCGGTGTCTCGAAGTAGTGACGGGTGGTCAGCCGTGCCGCCTCGGGGTCGAGTGCGAGCCAGTTGCGGTCCTGCGCCGCACCCCCGAGGGTGACCTCGTACGAACCGTCGTCCGCGATGTCGAACTGGGTGTCGTTGATCACCCCGGCGGTCCGGGTCGAGTACTTCCCCTCCTCGGCGCCGGCTTCCACGGTGATCGACGTGTAGACGGCGCCCGCGACGTTGCCCGAGACGCGATAGGTGCGGGTGGGATCGATCGGCGCCTCGAAGTACACGGCGTCGGCGTTATCGCCCGTCATCTTGCGGGTAGGGGTGACGATCCGCCGGAAGTCGGGGTGCAGCGGGTCCGACTCGAACTGGCATGCGATGGCGCCTTCGAGGATGTGCACCAGCGCCCGGTGGCCGTCGCTGATGCTCCCCGGATCGCCTATCCCCCACTCCTCGGAGAGCCACTGCTCGTCAGCGTCGCGGAGCGCATCGAGCAGCTCTCGAAAGGCGGTGCGCGACTCGGTGTGGATCTCGGTCATCGTCTGCTCCCGGGGAGGCGGACGGTGATCTTCGTCCGATCACGACCTCGGGAACAAGCGAGGCTGATCTCCCGGTCAGCCCGCCATGCGCCGCCGCCGCCGCCGGGCGGTCGCTCCGAGTGCGAGGCCGATTCCGAGGAACGAGCCACCGATACCGGTCCACGCCCGCGTGTCGGACCCGGTCATGGCGAGGGCGCCCACCGGCGGGGGCTCGATCGGTGCGATGTCGGTCGCCTCGTCGTTGTCCGGGTTGGGGTCGGTGAACCCGGCCGGCGCGGCGACGCGAGCGATGTTGATGATCTCCGTCCCCGCTTCACCGATGACGACGGCACTGACCTCGAAGCGGACCGAGCCGCCATCGGGCAGGTCGACGACCGTATCGAGCGCACCGATCCCCGTCTCCGACGAACAGGCTCCCCCGCCGCCACCAGAGCAGGTCCACGAGACCTCCGCGAGCCCCGCAGGGATGGCGTCGGTGACCCGAGCGCCGAACGCGGGAGACGGCCCGCCGTTGTCCACGTTCACGATGTAGGTGACCGTCCCTCCCTGTACGAGTGCACCTTCGTGCGCCTTGGTCACACCGAGATCGGCCTCGGGCGCGATCTGCACCATGGCCGTCGCGACCGAGCACAGCTCGGTCGGGAGCGAGGGGTCGCCCGGCGGCACCGGGAAGCAGACCTCGTAGTCGAACGTGTCGGTTCCGCTGAACCCGGGGTTCGGGGTGTACGTGAAGGTTCCGATCGGATCGAGCACCAGGTTGCCGTTCGACGGCGCCCGCACGAGGGAGAACGTCGCGCTGCTCGGGTACGAGTCGTTCGGTCCGAGATCGTCCTGGACCGTCCCACCCGCCACGGGAGAGACGTACGAGTCGTCGACCGCGCCGGGACCGACGGTGATCGTCGCGGTCGCGGTGTCGCACAGCGTCTGGTGTGGGCTGGCGAGGCAGACCTGGTAGTCGAAGGACGTCGTCCCAGAGAAGTCCGGAGCCGGATCGAAGACGAAGCTTCCGTCGGGGTCGAGAATCAACGTCCCGTCTGATCCCGATGGTGGCGAGGTCACGGCATAGGTCGCGCTTGGTGACGCCACGTCGTTGTCGGCGACGGACGCGACCACATCCGTGTCGTTGGCCACCGCGTAGGCATCATCGACTGCCGACGGTCCGACGGCGATCGTGACCGTCGCCGGGTCGCACGTCGTCGCGAAGGGTGCTCCGAGACACACCTCGTAGTCGAAGGTCGTAGTTCCCGAGAACCCAGCGGCCGGCGTGAACACGAACGCGCCCCCGGAGCCGAGCACGACGGCACCGCGCGGCACCGGCGGCGGGCTCGTGACTGCGAACGTGGCTCCGACGGGGTATGTGTCGTTGGTCGTCACGGTGTCCGAGACATCGATGCCGTGTGCCGTCTCGAAGGAGTCGTCCTCTGCCACCGGTGGAGTCGGAGGAGTGATCTGCATGGAGTCGATCCCGAAGGTTCCCCGGCCGCACGAGTCGGTGACGAGCAGGCGGATGTTGCAGTCGGTCGGATCGGCCACCGCAGGCGGCGTGAACGTCGTGGAGAGCGGCCCTTCGGCGTTCAGGCTGCCCGAGGCCGTCCCGAACGTCCCGCCGCACGACGAGTTCCACTGGTAGTTGTACGGCGCGGTCCCGCCCGTGATGGTCGCGTCGACGTCCACCTGCTGCGCCGCGTTCGCATTCGCCGGCGCGACGACATCGACCTGGGCTGCGCGCTCGTAGCCGGCGAGGAGGTGCTCATTGAGGAACGCCCGCTGGGCGGCTGCGTCCGCGGTCGATCCGCTGCTCAGGCGGTGGCCGCCCTGGTACATCACGATGCCGTTCGTCGCCTGGCCGAACCCGCGCCCGTAGACGATGACGGCGGCCTCACCCGGCGATTTCGCGGGCACGTCGGCGTGCGTCGGATCCCACGCGAGGATCTTGGTCGTGGGCCTCCACGCGCCGCCGGCGTTCGGCATGAAGATCTGCTCGGAGCCGTTCTGCATCGCTGCATCGGCCGTGCCGAGGAACTGGAGGATCGGGTCGGACCCGTCCGCGGAGTACGCGTACGGCGGCGACCCGTCCGCGTGGCTCCCGAACGGCAGCAGTCCGGTCGTCGAGAGGAAGTTGAGATCGGGGAGCACGTCCCCGTCCGGGCCGTCGATGTTCTCGAGCACGCTGATCGCGTGGCACCCGGCCCAGATCGCGCCCCCGCTGTTGTTGAAGGCAAGCAGGTTGCTGTGGGTCACCCACGTCGGGTCGGCGTGAGGCATCACGAAGATGTCCTCGCAGGCGTTGAGCTCGGAGGGGTCCTTGAACGACCAGGTCTCGAAGAGCGGGGCGCCGGCGGGAACGGCGGGGGTGAGCGAGGCCGGGATCCCGGCGTTCTGGTAGTAGGGAATCGCGAGCGCGCCGTTCTGCGCGTCGAGGACCGACTTGGGCCACGAGGTGAGCTCGGTGAACGCCGGTGCGGTGAACGACGACTGGGCGACGTCGATCACGACGCCTTGCCCGCGCCACGTGGCGAGCACCGACCCCGGGAGGTCGGAGAGGAACGGCGCGGGGATGATGAACGCCGAGCCCTTGTAGGTCTTCGTGGTCGGGCCGCCGCTCCCGTTCGGAGCGATGCTCGCCGAGAAGTCGTCGCCGTCCGCCTTCCCGGTCGCCGGTGGGTTGCCGGCGACCTTGCCGTTCGCGATCGCCCAGGTCACGGGGATCTTGCGGTTCACGAGCAGCTCGAACGCGAACCCGTACGGCTTGAGGCCCTGCGCGATGGTCTGTTGGGTCGCGGCCCCGGTGAGCTGTCCGAGGTCGACGATGAGCGACCCCGCCGGGAACGATGTGGCGGTCGAGTTCGGCGGGATCAGTTCGGCGGCGGCGGGACTGACGACGCCGACGACCACCGAGCTCGCGACCACCAGCACCGCCGCAACACGACGTGCGAGCGACACCGCCCCTGCCCGACGATGGGCATGGAGCACACCAGTCACCCTCCAGCGCACCGACTTCTCCCTCCCAGGACCCGAGCATCAGCTCCGCGACCGTTGGTCGTGGTATATGTGCATCGGCCAGGAAATGCCCGCCTTGAGGCAATTTCGGGACGGTGACTGGGTGGATCAGGGTCGGATGAGCTCCGGAGCCGGAGGAGTGAGGACCCGGCGCGGCACCCCGGCATACCGACATCCGACGAACGCGCGTTCCAGGGCCTCGCCGTCATGGAATGCCGTGCCGTACTGGGAGACGTGTGCGAGGGTGCCCGAGTCGTCGAGACCGAACTCGAACGTGGTCGTACCGTCGGGTGGGTGGTCCAACGCCTCGAGCCCTGTGCGAAGGTAGAAGTCACCGATGCGGCGGGCCGAGAGCGTGACGCGGTATGTGGCCTGCGTCGAGCCCGTGAGGCGCTCGACCCGGCCGGGTACGCCCTCGATCAGCACCGACACCCGTTCCAGCGAGTCGGCGATGCGCCCGAACGCGGTGAGGACTCGATCGAGCTCCGCCGCGTCGCCGTTGGGGAGGGCCACGTCGTCCCAGCGGGTGGTCGCCGGGTCGATGCCCGACGTGAGCACCCGGACGTAGAGCCTGCCGTCGAGGAGTCGGCGCTCTTCGGTGAACGGTTCGCCATCGCCGACCGGATCGGTCGTCTGGCGCGAGTCGTACTTCCGGTCTGTGCGATCGACGTACGTCGTGCCGTCTACTCGCCCGGCCTCAGAGCCCATCACCCGACAGGTGACCTCGGTGCCACTCCCCTCCACGACCGCGGACGCCCCTGCGCGCAGCGCGGCGAACGCCTCGGACGCGGGGACGACCGTGCCCTCGACGGCACGGCGGGCGGCGATCTCGTCGCGCGCCGCCTGCTCGTCAGGCCCGATCGGGCGCGCCGCCGTGGCCGATCGGTGCTGCGGAACCGAATCTCCGCCGTCGATGAGTGCCGCCACGCCGACCGTTGCGAGCGCGACCACTCCGGCGAACCCTGCGACGACTCCCCCGCGCACTGATGCTCCTTCAGATCCTCCAGGTCTGCGGACCGTATCCGCGACCTGGAGGAGCGCCGCGGATGCAGCGCCCGAGCGCGCCTCCCCGCGAGTGCGTACGCTGCGCCCGAGCACATGCGGCCCACCACCCGCGCCGAAGGGGGAGTCCGTGGACGAACGTCCGACCTACGTGGACGCCGACGGGCATCTCGTCGAGCACCCGACGGGGATCCAGGACTATGCGCCGGCCAAGGAACGTGGCCGCGTCTGGCATGTCGAGACCGACGCCGACGGGGCGGAGTGGGTCGTCATGGGCGAGCACCGCCAGCCGGCCAACGTGTACGCCGCATCGGCCGTGGCGGGGTTCACCGAGGAGCAGAAGCAGCAGGCGTGGGCAGGTGAGATGCGCTACTCGGAGGTGCCCGGGGGCGCCTACGACACCAAGGAGCGGCTCGCCGCGATGGACGAGGACGGCATCGATCTCTCCGTCCTCTATCCGACGATGCTCCTCGGCATCGCGGGGTATCCCGATCGCGACCTCGCGCTCGTCACGGCTCGCGCGTACAACGACTGGCTCGCCGACCACTGCGCGGAGTCCGACGGGCGCCTCTACGGCGCCGCGGTCATCCCCCAGTGGGACGTCGAGCTCGCCGCCGCCGAGATCCGACGCGCCGGAGCGTCCCCGCATCTCGTCGCCGCCTTCCTGCGGCCGAACCCGACCGCCGACTGGCTCCCGCTCTCGGACCCGACCTACGACCCCATCTGGCAGGCGGCGTGCGACGCCGACCTCGCGATCGGATTCCATCCGCTGCTCATGGGCAACGTCCCGGGTGCATGCCAGGGTCTGCGCATCGACGCGCTGGGACTCGACACTCCGTGGCGTCGCGGCGAGATGACGCTGCAGCCGCCGCTGCCCGGCGCGGAGATGGGATACGACAACCACTTCTTCGCGCAGGCCATCGCAAACCCGGTCGACATGATGACGACGGTTGCGTTCCTCACCGGCGGAGGTGTGTTCGCCCGGTTCCCCGACCTGCGTGCGGTGTTCCTCGAGGCCAACGGTGGATGGATCGTGCCGTGGCTCGAACGCCTCGACCACCACTTCCACGAGTTCGGCTTCGACGTCCCCTGGATCGACGAGGAACCTTCGGCGTACTTCCGTCGCAACTGCTGGATCAGCTTCGACCCCGACGAGTCGACGCTGGCGTTCACGGCTGACTCGCCACTGGTCGGCGCCGAGCGGATCGTCTGGGCGTCGGACTACCCGCACCCCGACGCGAAGTACCCGGGGACGACGAAGGAGCTCGACGAGGCGATCGCGACCCTGACCGACGAACAGCGGGCGCAGATCACCGGCGCGAGCACCGGCGCGCTCTACGGCATCGAGCTGGAACCGGTCACGTCCCCAGCCTGAACGCCACGCTCGGCGGCGATCGACCGGGCCATCGATGCGGTCGACTCGTGGCCCGTGAGCGCGATCATGAACGGCTCCCGGTCGAGCGCGAACACGGTGACGTGTGTCATCGCTCGGACGGTCGCGGTGCGAGGCACATCGTGGAGCAGCGCGATCTCGCCGAACCCCTCTCCCCGACCCAACGTCGCGATCCGGCGGCCGGCACGAGTGACCTCGACCTCGCCGTCGGCGATCGCGTAGTAGCGATCGCCCTTCTCACCCTCGGCGACGATCACCGTGCCCGGCGCGAACTCGATGGTGACGAGCGCACGCGCGAGCGCTTCGAGCGAGGTGGCCGGGAGCGGCCCGAAGATCGGGAGGCGCCGCAGCAGCGCGAGCTCCACCACCGGCACATCGGCGGCTGCATCGACCGCCCACACCGAACGGGCTCTGAGCACGGCGAGCCCGGCGACCAGCATCCCGACACCGATGAGCGCGGCCTCCGGTCCTCCCACCTCGACCAGCACGGGGACGAGCAGGGCACCGACCGCGAGTCCCGCCATCGACAGCCCCTCGGCGATCCCGAACAGCCGTGACACGACCGCCGGTGGAGCGACGCGGAGGAGCAGGGTGCGGGCGCTGAGGTCGAGGACGGCGCGGCCGGCCCCGGCCACGACGAACAGCGCGAACGCCGCGGCCGTGCTGGGGACGACCCCGAGGATCACGAGCGCTGCGCCCCAGGCGACGGCACCACCGACGAGCACCGGGGCGAGACGTCGCCCGCCGAGCATGCCCATGGCCACCGCGATACCGAGCAACCCACCTGCGCCGAACACCGCTTCGAGGTAGCCGGCGCCTCCGTCACCCAGACCGAGCACCTCGAGCGCGAGGACGACGGACAGCAGGTCGACGGCACCCCAGCCGATGTGCTCGAGCCCGAAGAACCCCACGACGAGGCGCGCCTCGCGGTCACGCCGTAGCGCACGGAACCCTCCAGTGACCTCGTGCCAACCGCTCGACGCGAAGTCGTCGGCCGCACCACGGCGAGGGTCGGGGTCCGTCGCACGGAGTGGCGCGATGAGGACCGCACTGAGCACGCTCAGCCCGGCGGCCACCGCGAACAGCTCGCCGACTCCGCTGGTCGCGAGCACCACGCCCGCCAGCGCGGGCGCGACGAGCACGGACGCGTTCTCGATCCACCCAGACGTGACCATGGCTGCCCCGAGATCCAGCGGCGACCGCGAGAGCGTGGGCATGAGCACCGCCTGTGCGGGGCGGGAGATCGTGAACAGGGTCGCCGCGCACGCGGCGCCGGCATACGCGACGAGTGGGGGCCCGTCGAACAGCAGCACGACCGCTACTGCCCCGGTCGACGCCGCCTGGACGAGGTACGCGAACGTCTGCACCTTCGTGGGCGCCACGCGATCGGCCAACGTCCCGAGGAACGGCGCGGCGACCATCGCCGGCGCGAGCTGGACCAACGAGATGATCCCCGCTTCGGTCGTACCACCCCGGTTGAACGCGTAGACCAGCATCGCGAGCCAGGTGCCCTGCTCGGCGACGTTGAAGCCTGCGTAGCCGACGAGCGCGCGCCGGAGGTCGGGCGTGCGCAGCACCGTTCGAACCGCCTGCCAGGTGCGACCCATCACCCCCCGATCAGGTCACCTCGGGTCGTCGCTCAACCGAAGCGGACGACTCCGTAGGTGCTGCAGAGGCCGTACGCGTTGATGACCACGAAGGTCACGACGACGGAGAGGATGACACAGCGGCGCCATCCCCGCAGGACGGCGCGTCCGGCCATGGGTGCCGGCATGTACCAAGTCGGGAGCAGCGGCGGTGCACCCTCGACGTGGTCGAGCTCCCAGATGCTCACCGCGTCATCGTCGAGTGCGACGTCGGGGTCGGCCGTGCGTGCGAGGCGGTCGAGCTCCTCGTCGGAGATCCGCTCCTCGGAGACCAGCTCATCGGAGATCAGGACCATCGCCGCGAGCGTACCGGAGCATCCGGCGCGGTGGATCTGGCGCGACGGATCGGCGCCCCGGGGGAGCGTCGCTAGCCTCTCCGCATGGCCGCGGCCGACCACACTCGACTCGCTCAGGACGCGCAGCGAGTGCTCGACCAGAACCGTCGGGGAACCTGGACATGCCCGTCGTCGCAGCTCTACCCCCACCAGTGGCTGTGGGACTCGTGCTTCACCGCGATCGGCCTCGCGCGCGTGGACCCGACGCGCGCAGCCGGCGAGATGCGGGCGCTCCTGCGGGGTCAGTGGTCGAACGGGATGCTCCCCCACATGATCTTCGCCGCCAACACCGACGACCTGGGCAGCCGACACCTCTGGCAGTCGCACCGGCACGCTGCCGCGCCGCGCGACCTCGCGACCTCCTGCATCACCCAACCCCCGCTCGCCGCCATCGCCGTCGAGCATGTGGCTCGGTTCCTCGGCGGCGACGAGCGCCAGGCGTTCCTCAAGGAGATGCTCCCCGCGCTCGTCGCGTACCACGGCTGGCTCTACCGCGAGCGGGACCCCGACCGGACGGGACTCGTCACGCTCATCCATCCGTGGGAGTGCGGCCTCGACACGACGCCCACCTGGATGCGAACCCTGGCCCGGTGGCGGGGGCCCATGTGGCTGCGCATCGCGCTGCGACTCCGGCTCGCGCGGCTCGTGCGCTTCCTGCGCCGCGACACGTTGTACATCCCGGCCGCCGAGCGTTCCAGCGACGACGACGGGTTGCGGATGCTCGCGCTCGTCCACCGCGCCAAACGTGCGGGGTTCGACCTTCGCCGCATCAGGCGCCGGCGCTCGGTCCTCATCCAGGACCTCGCCTTCAACTCGCTGCTCACGGTCGCGAACCGCGCGCTCGTCTCGATCGCGGACGCGCTCGACGAGGAGCTCGACCCCGGCCTCCACGAGCGAC
>JBKJJI010000338.1:0-18288 GCA_046598115.1 Acidimicrobiia bacterium
ACCAGGTCGAGCGTCGCACTGGGCCGGTTCGCCTGCACCCGCGGCAGGACCTCCTCGCTCGGTCCCGGCGGCGCCCGAGGCGGATCGCCTCCTGTTCGTCGGCAACCTGACCTACGAGCCGAACCGGGTAGCCGCTCGGGCGCTCGTCGAGGAGGTCCTGCCGCGGGTGCAGGCGAACCGGCCCAGTGCGACGCTCGACCTGGTAGGAGCACACGACGCGGAGGTCGCCCGGCTCGGCACCGCACCCGGCGTCAGCCTGTCCGGCGAGGTCGAAGACATCGCGCCCCACTACGCGTCCGCCGCGATCGTGGTCGTGCCGCTACGACACGGCGGAGGCACGCGCATCAAGATCCTCGAGGCGTTCGCGCACCGCCGAGCGGTCGTCGCCACACCGGCCGCGGTCGCAGGCCTCGATGTCACGCCCGCGAAGGAGCTCCTGATCGCCGACGACGACGAGGCGATCGCCCGGTCCGTCTGCATGCTGCTCGAAGAGCCCGGTCGCGCGGCGACGCTGGTACAAGCGGCAGCCGACCTCGTCGTCTCCCGCTACTCCGCCGACGCGGTCGCGCCCACGGTGCGCTCGGCAATACTCGGACCGGACTTCGCCGATCCCTCGGAAGGAAATGCCGCACCATGACCGAGAAGCTCCCCCAACGGGTCGAGGGCCTGGAGGTCCACGAGGTCGACGACGGCTTCGTCGTCTACCAAGATTCGACCGACCGGGTGCACTACCTCAACCCCACTGCCTCCGTCGTCTTCGAGCTGTGCACCGGCGAGCGCTCCGATGCCGACATCGAGGAACTCGTACGCGTGGCCTGGGCCCTCCGCGAGCCCCCCAGCGAGGAGGTCCGGGCCTGCCTGGCGCAGCTGCGGTCGGAGGGCATGATCGAGTGAGCGGCTGACACCCACCGCGGCCAGCGCCCCCGGAACGGCTAGGGTCCTGCGCAGCCCGGCTCAAATGGTCGCCTAGATGGCCCGCCAGACACAGCCCGCCAGACACGCCCGCCAGACACAGCCCGGAGGAATCGGATGTCCGAGTTCGAAGAAGCGATCGGCCCTGATCGTCGGACGTTCCTGAAGCGACTCGTCATCGGTGCCGCCTTCGCGGCGCCGATCGTGTCGTCGTTCACCATGTCAGGCGCCAAGTCGGTCTTCGAGTCGGCCGCGGGGTCGACGACGATGGCGTCCGACGCCAACACCATACCGCCGACGGCGACGCCCAACTTCCCGACGGAGGTGGGCACTTGCTACACGGTGACCGCCGGACCGATCGATTACACCGTCAACGACGGTGCCGTGCAGATCCACCTCACGGGCGCTGCCGGTGCGCTCCCCGATGGCACCACGGTCTGCATCTATCGCGCCGACCTCACCGCGCTGAACTCGGTCGTCCCGGCCGGGCAGACGCCCCTGAGCGGGTACTCCGTCGTGTGGAACAGTCTCACGAGTGATCCGCCGCCCGACGCCACGTCCACCCTCACGCTCACGGTCACGGATGCCTCGATCGTCGCCGGAAGCCAGATCTACCTGCTCGACAAGGTGACCGGCACGACCCCGGTGGCCTCGGGCACGGCGGTGGCCGGGAGCTGGTCGGTCACCTTCACCGAGGACCCGCCGTTCGTCGTGACGACGAGCAGAGCGGCAACCGCGGTCACGGGCACCCCAAGCTTCACCGGATAGCGCGACGTCGGCAGCGATGCTGCTCTCTGCTGCCATCATCGTCCGTGACGAGGCCGAGTTCCTCGACGGGTGCCTCGAGTCGCTCCGCGGGCTCGTCGACGAGATCGTCGTGGTCGACACGGGGTCGGTTGACGCCTCCGTCGAGGTGGCACGACGACACGGGGCGGTCATCGGACACGAGCCGTGGCAGGACGACTTCGCCACGCCACGCAACCGGTCGCTCGACCTCGCATCCGGACGCTGGATCCTGTACATCGACGCCGACGAACGCGTCCGTGCCGACGATCCCGAAGCGGTGCGCAGGCAGCTCGAGATCGATGACGAGCACGTGTCGCTCCGCGTCCGCTTCGTCCCCCGCGTCAACTGGACGCCCTACCGCGAGTTCCGACTCTGGCGTCATCGTCCCGACATCCGGTTCGTGGGCGCGATGCACGAGACGATGCTCGGATCGATCCAGCGCATCGCGGCGGACGAGGGGATGACGATCGCCGACCTCGACCGACTGGTCCCGGACGGACTGACGATCGAACACTTCGGGTACGAGGGTGACCAGTCACACAAGCACGCACGCAACGAGCCGATGCTCCGCGCCGCGCTCGCGAGCAGCCCGGATCGCCCGTTCCTCTACGACCATCTGGCTCGCACGTATGAGGATCTCGGCGACGACGCTCGAGCGCGAGCAACGTGGCGCGCGGGCCTGGAGGTTTCTCGGCGCCGCGCCACGGACCACCCGGACGACAAGCTGCTGTGGAGCAACCTGCTCGTACACGCGGTCGCTCGAGAAGACCCTGACGGCGACGTCGCGACGATCCTCCCCGAAGCTCAGGCGAAGTTCCCTGAGAACCCGGTCGTCGCGTTCGCCGCAGCCAGCCACGAGTTCGTGCAAGGCGAGCCTGAGAAGGCGATCCGACGGCTCGATGCGCTGCTTGCACTCGACCTCGATGCGATCGTCGAGACCGGCGCGGCCTATGACGGGCGCGTCTTCGGAGAGTGGTCGTGGAACCTGCTCGGGCTCTGCCACTTCGCCCTAGGAGACGGCCGGGCCGCCGCGACGGCGTTCCGCCTCGCCGAGACCGCCGATCCGACGAACGCGTCGTACGCGGCCCGGCGAAAGCTCGCGGAGGCACGGGCCGCTTCGCGCTGAAGGATCTACGCGCTCTAGCAGGCGCGGCGGCCTGATGCCTCGATGCCCTCAGACCCCCCGTATCGCCGCGTCGTCGGCCTCGATGGCCGCCCGAAGCGACTCCAGCATCTCGCGACGGGCACGGAGCTTGCTGTACCGATGCGCGTTCGCGTCGAGGGCAGTCAGCCCCCGCGCATGTTCGGCCGCAGCCTGCTCGAGCTCGGCCTCCTCGACAACCCGGTCGAGGAAGCCCGCCGCGATCGCGTCGTCCGGCGAGTAGACCTCCGCGAGCAGCACGGCGCGCTCGAAGTGGGCGGGCGCGAGCCGTTGACGACAGATCTGGATCGCGGTTGCGGGCATCGTCATCCCGATCGCGACCTCGTTTGCCGTGATCTTGAACGGCCCCCGCACGCCGATCCGGTAGTCGCCCGAGAGGAGCAGGAACGCACCCATGGCGATCGTGTGCCCGGTGCTCGCGATCACCACGGGCCGCGGGAACGACAGGAGACGCTCTGCGAGCTCGAACCCGGTGTTGAGCATGTCGGCGGCATCGGTGCCACCGGCACTGATCACACCGAGGTCGAAGCCACCGGAGAAGCGCCCCGGGCGACCGGTGAGCACGACGACAGCCTCGTCGGCCTCTGCCCGGTCGAGCGCCTCGTTGACCTCGCCGAGCATCTGGAGCGACAGCGCGTTGACCTTGCCGTCGTCCATGGTGACGGTCGCGACTCCGTCGGCGAGCGTGTAGGTGACGAGTGTGCCCATGCCGACGAACTCCTAGCGCTCGGGTTGCTACTGGATGTGCATGCCCGAGATCGCCCGTGCGATCACGAGTCGCTGGATCTCGGAGGTCCCCTCGAAGATGGTGTAGATCTTCGAGTCGCGGTGCCAGCGCTCGACAGGGTACTCACGGGTATAGCCGTAGCCGCCCAGGATCTGGATCGCATCCTCGGTCGCCTTCACCGCGACCTCGCCGGCCTTGAGCTTGCTCATCGACCCCTCACCGTTCTCGAACGGCTTCTTGGTCGCGGCCATCCAGCAGGCGCGCCACACGAGGAGTCGAGCGGCGTCGATCTCCATCTTCATGTCGGCGAGCTTGAACGCGATCCCCTGGTTCTCGATGATCGCCCGCCCGAACGCCTGGCGCTCCTTGGCGTACTCGAGCGCGTACTCGTACGCGGCCCGAGCGATGCCGAGCGCCTGTGCGCCCACGAGCGGTCGCGTCGCCTCGAACGTGCTCATCGCCGCTTGCGTGCGCGTCTTCTGCCCTTCCTTCGCACGGGCGAGGCGCATGTCGAGCTTGTCCTTGCCGCCGAGGAGGTTGGCGCCGGGGATCCGGCAGTCGTCGAGCACGACCTCGGCCGTGTGACTGGCGCGGATGCCGTGTTTCTTGTACTTCTGGCCCTGGCTGATGCCGGGCGTGTCCGGCCCGATCACGAACGCGGCGTGGCCTCGACCCTTGAGCTCGGGGTCGACCGCCGCGACGACCACATGGACATCCGCGATGCCGCCGTTGGTGATCCACGCCTTCGTCCCGTTGAGCACCCACTCGTCGGACTTCTCGTCGTAGACGGCATGGGTACGGAGGTTGCTGACGTCGCTCCCGGCGTCGGGCTCACTCACGCAGAACGCACCCAGCTGGATCTTCTCGGGCGTGCCGAAGCACTGCGGCAGCCACTCACCCATCTGCTCCGGTGTTCCGCTCGCCACGATGCCGCTCACGGCGAGCGTGCTCCCCATGAGCGAGAGCGTGATGCCAGCATCGCCCCACGCGAGCTCTTCGCTCGCGATCGCGAACATCAGCCCGGTCGGATCCTGCGTGGTGCTCGCGAAGAAGTCGAGCGTGTAGAGCCCGATCTTGGCGGCCTCCTCGATGATGGGATACGGCGTCTCTTCGCGCTCGTCCCACTCGCTCGCGGCGGGGCGGATCACGTCCTCCGCGAACTCGTGGACCCACTTCTGGATCTGGAGCTGGTCCTCGTTGAGGTCGAGCGAGAAGTCCGCCACGGTTGCCTCCTGCAGCGCCGGGCCTGACCCGGGCCATCGAATGGATCGGTCTCGAGGTTCGTGGCCTCGAGGGGGTGTTCCCCGTATGTTACCAACTGGTAACACGATCTGTCGGATCCCGCTCTCTTTGGGTATTCCATAGGGAATCGCCTAGATTCTCTTGCATGCACGAGTTTCGGATCGGACAGGCCGCGGAGCTGCTCGGCGTGAGTCCCGACACGGTGCGGCGGTGGGCCGACGCCGGCGACCTCCCGTTCCGCCGCAGCGATGGGGGCCAGCGGCTGGTCGACGGCCGCGCGCTCGCCACATTCGTGCGCGAGCACGCGCCAGCGTCCGAGCTCGGGCGCATCACCGCGCAGAGCGCGCGGAACCGGTTCCTCGGGCTCGTCACGCACGTCGTGCGCGACACCGTGATGGCCCAGGTGGAGATCCAGGCCGGTCCGCATCGCGTCGTCTCGCTGATGTCGCGCGAGGCGGCCGACGAGCTGGGCCTCGAGCCCGGTGTGCTCGCGGTCGCGGTCGTGAAGGCGACCAACGTGATCGTGGACGTCCCCGAGTGAGGCGGGTCGCGACCGTCGCGGCACTCGTCGCAGCCTCGGTCGCCACGATCGCGCCAGCGGCGGCGCCCGGAATGTCGGCGGCGCCGGGAACGTCATCCGCACGCGATCCACGCGGCACGATCACGGTGTTCGCGGCGTCCTCGCTGACCGACGCGTTCACGGCGATCGGTGAAGCGTTCGAACGACGGCACCCTGGTGTCGGGGTCACGTTCAGCTTTGGCGCGTCGTCGTCGCTCGCGACCCAGATCGAGGCGGGCGCCCCGGCCGACGTCTTCGCGTCGGCCGACAGATCCGACCTCGACGAGATCGCCGACGCCGTACGTGGGCGTCCTGAGGTCTTCGCGCGCAACCGCCTCGCCATCGCGGTCGAGCCGGGGAACCCCCTCTCGATCCGCGACCTCGCTGACACGGTCGAACCCGATGTCCTCCTCGTGCTGTGCGCCCCCGCGGTGCCCTGCGGCTCGTTGGCCCGCACCGCGTACCAGCGAGCCGGGGTTGCGGTGCCCGACGTCGCGTCCGCCGAGCACGTCAAGGCGGCCCTCACCACGGTCGTGCTCGGCGAGGCCGACGCCGCGGTCGTGTACACCACCGACATCCGCGCGGCCGACGGCTCCGTCGACGGTGTACGCATCCCCCGTCGCGACAACGTCGTCGGACGGTACCCGATCACCGTCCTCCGGGAGAGCGAGCATCCGGATCTCGCACGCGCGTTCGTCAGGTTCGTGCGCTCGGACCGGGGTCAACGGATCCTCGGCGACCTCGGGTTCCTCGCACCGTGAGCACCACGTCACCACCCCGTCGTCGGGAGGTCGTCGGAGGCCGTCCCCCCGGCCTCGCACTGGGCGCCGCGCTCGTCGCGGTCGCGTTCTTCACCGCACCACTGGTGGGCCTGGCGCTGCGTGCGCCGTGGTCATCGATCGGCGACGAGCTGACGGCTCCAGCCACGGTCGAGGCGCTGCGGCTCTCGCTCGTCACGTCGGTCCTCGCCACCCTTCTCAGCGTGCTGTTCGGTGTCCCCCTCGCGTGGGTGCTCGCCCGTTGGTCGTTCCCGGGCCGTCGCCTCGCGCGGGCCCTGGTGACGTTGCCGATGGTGCTCCCACCCGTCGTCGGAGGCGTCGCGCTCTTTCTCGCGTTCGGTCGACGGGGCTTCGTCGGGGAGCGCCTCGATGCCTGGTTCGGGCTGCACCTCCCCTTCTCGACGGCGGGTGTCGTCGTGGCCCAGACCTTCGTGGCCATGCCGTTCCTCGTCGTCACGGTCGAGGCTGCGCTGCGTTCGCTCGACCATCGGTACGAGGACGCCGCCGCGACCCTCGGCGCGCGGCGCTTCACGGTGTTCCGCCGTGTCAGCCTTCCGTTGGTGCTCCCGTCGATCGTCGCCGGCGCCGTGCTGAGCTGGGCGCGTGCACTCGGTGAGTTCGGGGCGACGATCACGTTCGCCGGCAGCTTCCCCGGGCGCACGCAGACGATGCCACTAGCAATCTTCCTCGCGTTCGAGACCGACCCCGAGGCGGCGATCGCGCTCAGCCTCGTGCTCGTCGCCATCTCGATCGCCGTGCTCGTGTCGCTCCGAGACCGGTGGCTGCGGGCATGAGCCTCGACGCGCGGATCGGCATCGATCGCGACCGCTTCTCCCTCGACGACGTGGAGCTGCGGGCCGCATCGGGCACCACGACGGCGATCATCGGACCGAACGGCGCAGGCAAGTCGACGCTCGTGGGTGCCCTGGCCGGGATCCTCCCCCTCCAGCGCGGCCGGATCACCCTGGGTGCGCGTGTCCTCGACGACGTCGACGGCCGGGTGTTCGTCGAACCTGCAGCGAGATCGGTGGGCGTCGTGCTCCAGGACCCGATGCTGTTCCCGCATCTCAGCGTCGTCGAGAACGTCGCCTTCGGGCCGCGCGCCCGCGGTCGGTCACGGCGCTCGGCACGCGCCATCGCCCACGAGTGGCTCGAGCGCCTCGGTGTCGGCGCTCATGCCGCCCAGCGCCCGCGCGCCCTGTCGGGTGGACAGGCCCAGCGCGTGGCCCTGGCCCGCGCGCTGGCGACGGAGCCCGACCTCCTGCTGCTCGACGAGCCGCTCTCGGCCCTCGACGCCGGGACCCGACCGACGGTCCGGCGCGAGCTGCTGCGCCATCTCGACGAGTTCCGCGGCACGGCGGTCATCGTGACCCACGACGCGGTCGAAGCGATGACGCTCGCGGACCAGCTCGTCGCGATCGAGGACGGCCGTGTCACCCAACGCGGCGACGCGACCGACCTCCGGGAGCGGCCACGGTCGCGCTATGTGGCCGACCTCGTGGGTGTGAACCTCTACCGGGGGACGGCAGACGCCGCCGGGATCGCTGTCGACGGCGGGGGCACGATCGTCGCGATCGGGCACGAGACGCGCGGTCCCGCACTGGCCGTGATCCACCCGCGCGCCGTCGCGCTCCACGACGCGCAGCCACACGGCACGCCACGCAACGTCTGGTCGGGGACCGTGGCGCACATCGACCCCGAGGGAAGTCGCGCCCGCGTCCACGTCGCCGGTGCCGTCCCGATCACGGCCGAGGTCACGACGTCGGCGATCGGCGCGCTCGGCCTCGCGGCAGGCGCGTCGGTGTGGGTCTCGGTGAAGGCGACCGAGGTCGAGATCTACCCGGCGTAGGCGATCACAGCATCGTCGACGACGTCGTCGAGCTGGCCACGGCGACGTTGCCGGTCACGACGATCGACTTCTGGACCTTCTGGTTGTTCGTGCCGTTGGCGCTCAGGTAGTAGGTGTGCTTGATCGGGACGACGCTGCAGGTGAACGGCACCTGCTGTTGGCCGGTCGGCCCGTAGGTCCCGTACGGACCGTTCGGGTTGTCGATCGAGATCGTGGCGCTGTTGGCGTTCTGCGTCGACCACACGAGCGTCACCTGCACCGTCGCGCTGGCGTTCGGGCACGTCACCGGGTTCTGGTTCACGGTGAATTGCTGGACCTGTGGCCCCGATGCGGTGGTCGTCGTCGTGGTCGAGGACGTCGAGGACGTCGAGGTCGAGGTCGACGTGCTCGAGGACGTCGTGGTGGAACGCCGGGTCGTGGAGCTCTTCTTGGCGTCACCGCCCGAGAGCAGGGCGACGATCACGCCGATGAGGATGCCGAAGATGAGGATGAGGAGCAAGATCCACCAGAGCTTCGACATGTCGAAGCCGTTCGGGTCCCCGTTGGCGCCACCTCCGCGACCGGTGCCGCCGCCACCAGGACTTCTGCCACCCGGACCGGCGCCGTACCCCGGCTGCGCGGCGACCGTCGGCGCGCCCGACGAGGGTGTCACGGGCATCGTGGGATCGCCGCCCGGTTGCGGCGAGACTGGCACCGGCGCGGTCGGGTCGTTCGGCATCGTCATCGCGGTCCCTTTCGTTCCGGGGGACGGTAGCGGACGCTCGGCGCCCACGAGGAAACACCGGCTGGTATCGGCTCCTGCGCGCGGCTCGAGCCGGGCCGGTCTCGTCCGGGGCTCCAGCGCCGTGCCGTCTCCCGACAGGACCACTGACAGAATGCGCAGGCGATGACCGACCACGACGATGCTGCCCGCTACGCAGAAGCGGCGGGCCGACTACTCCTCCAGCTCCGGAGCGAAGGGATGGCTGACGGCAGCGCGCCCTGGGCGCTCGGCGACATCGGCGACGTCCTCGCGAACCGCCTCCTGCTCGAGCTCCTCGCCGACGAGCACCCCGCCGACCGCGTGCTCTCCGAGGAGTCGGTCGACGACCCCCGGCGCCTCGATGCCGACCGCGTCTGGATCATCGATCCCCTCGACGGCACCCGCGAGTTCACCGAGCCTGGTCGGGCCGACTGGGCGGTGCACGTCGCGCTGTGGGAACGAGATCGCGGTCTCACCGCGGGCGCGGTGGCGCTCCCCGCGCAGGACCGTGTGCTCGCCACTGGCACACCCGACCCACCGTCACCTGTCGACGGCCGCCGGCTCCGCGTCGTCGTCAGCCGGTCGCGCCCACCGGCGGCCGCGCGCCGGGTTGCCGTGGCCCTCGACGCCGAACTCGTCCCGATGGGCTCGGCCGGAGCGAAGGCGATGGCCGTCGTCGACGGCGTCGTCGACGCGTACGTCCATGCCGGCGGTCAGTACGAATGGGACTCGGCGGCCCCGGCCGCGGTGGCCGCCGCTGCGGGCCTGCACACCTCCCGCATCGACGGCGCGCCGCTCGAGTACAACCAGCGCGACCCGTGGCTCCCCGATCTCGTGGTGTGCCGGCCCGAGCTCGCGCACGACGTCCTGGCGGCCATCGCCGGGCCATGACCGGCCGCCCCGCGACCGACATGGTCCGCCTCGTCACCGTCGACGACGTGCGGCTCGACGGCCGCCGGTGGACCCACCCGAGCCCCCGGGCGAGCATCGTCGTGGTCCACGGCTTCGCGGCGTCGAGCGACGAGACCGATGTTGCGTCCCTCGCCGAGCACCTCCACGCGGCGTCGTGCACGGTGCTGGCCGTCGACGGTCGCGGCCACGGCACCTCGGGCGGCGTCTGCACGTTGGGCGACCTCGAGCGTCACGACGTCGCCGCGGCGATCGCCGAGGCCCGAAGCGACACCGAGCTGCCGGTGATCGTCGTCGGTGCGTCGATGGGGGCGATCGCCACGCTCCATCACCTCTCCGAGCAACCCGGTGCCGTCGACGGGATCGTCGTGGTGAGCTGCCCGGCGCACTGGAAGCTCCCGCGCAACGCCCGGGGGATCCTCTCCGTATTGATGACGCAGACTCGTCTCGGGCGGTGGTTCGCGCGCCGCCACCTCGGGGTGCGCATCGCGCGCCGCATGGTTCGCCCCGCTCCCCCGGTCGAGCTCATCGCGCGCGTCGGCGCGCCGATCGCCATCGTCCACGGCGCCGACGACCCGTTCATCGAGCCGTCGGCGGCGACGGCACTCCACGCCGCGGCACCGGAGCCCCGACGGGTTGCGATCGTCGAAGGGATGGGGCACGCGTTCCCACAGGCCTCGAGGGCGGCCGTGCACGACGCCGTCGAGTGGGTGCTCGCGGTCCGTCGCGCCCCGGGGTGATCAGCGCCCGTCGCTCGGGTCCTCCCACCACCAGGCGAGCCCCGCGAGTCCCGGGCCAGTGTGCACCACCATCACGGGGCCGAACTCACCGACGAACTCCGTTGCAGGCGTCGTGAGCTCGCGCACACGGGTGAGGAGCTCCTCGGCGACGTCGACCGCGAGCGCATGCAACCCGGCGACATGCAGCCGCGAAGAGTCCCCGGGGCGTTCCCTCCGCACGCGATCCACGATCCGGTCCAATGCCGCGTCGCGGCTCAGCGCCGGGCGGAGACGGCGAGCCGATCCGTCGCGGAACTCGAACAGCGGGTTGATCCCGAGGCGCCGTCCGGCCCATCCCGCGATCCCGGGCACGCGTCCGCTGCGCACGAGATGGTCGAGGGTCGAGATCGTCGCGACCAACCGCACCCGACCGATGACGGCGCGCGCTCGCGCCTCGACCTCGTCCAGACTGCAACCCGCGGCCGCGGCGGCCGCCGCCGCCAGCACCACGAGCGCCTCGGCACCCCCCGCCGTCGCGGTGTCGACGACGCGGACGTCGCCGCCGACCGCCTGAGCCGCAACCCCTGCCGCGGCGAACGTGGCGCTCATCGTCGACGCGATGGTGAGCACCACCACGCCGTCGTGCACGCGCGCCGCGTCCTTGATCGCGGACTCGAAGTCGCCCGGTGTGGGGGCGGACGTACTCACCTCCGGTTGCGCGACAAGATCTTCGAGCGATCGCAGCCCCTCGGGCTCCGGCTCCCCGTTGACGGTGAGCCACATCGGCACCACACCGATCCCGTGACGGGCGGCGAGCTCGGGGGGCAGTGCGGCCGCACTGTCGGTGACGATCGCGACGCTCATTCGGGTACCTCGGGCTCGGCGCTGTCTCGCAACCGTACGAGACCCGCCGACGCGAGGACGACCAATCCCGAGCAGAGCAGCACGAGGCGTGGGGCCTCGAGCGTCCCCACGATCGGCCACCGCACCGCGCCAACGAGATCACCGGCCACGCCGGCACCGACCGCGGCGAGGCCGAGACCGAGCCGGATCACGACATGGAACGCTGCGAACGCCAGGACACGCTCGTGGCCGTCGAGGCGTGACTGGAGGGCACCCATCCCGGACGCGAGCGTGAAGGCGGCAGCAGTGCCGAACCCCACGGCCCCCGCGAACGCGAGTCCGATCGACGGCACGAGACTGAACACGGCGACGACGGCGCCGATGACGCCGACACCGAGGCGCGTCTCGGTGAGCGGGTCGTGGCCTCTCCGCAGCTGGAGGACACCGAGGCCGCCGGCCGCTCCCACACCGAAGAGCGCGATGAGCACACCGAACTCCGCGTCCGACGCGTCGAGGACCTCGCGCACGAAGACGATCCCGAGCGAGAACAGCGCTCCGAGCCCGATGGCGACGGCAGCAGCCGCCGGCATGACCGCGCGGACGAGCGGCAGGCGGAACGCGTCGCGAAAGCGAGCGTCGTCGGGGACGATTCCTCGACCGTCGGGCGACCCGAGCATCGTGAGACGCGAGAGGAACGCGAACGACACGAGGAACGTCAGCGCGTCGATCCAGAAGACGAGTGCGAGCGGTCGGTCGAAGAGGTCGGCAAACGGCAGCGCCGCGACCGCTGCGAACGCTCCTGCACCGAGGGGGATCGTCCCGTAGGAGCTGCCGAGCACGAGCCCGTTCGCGACGGGGAGGTCGTCGTTCTCCACGAGATCGGGGATCGAGGAGTCGCGTGCGGGGAGGAACACGAGACTGGCCGCCTCGAGCACGAACGCGCATATGTACACCCACCACAACGCCCGGACGAACGGCACGGACGCGATCACCACCGCACGTACCGCGTCCATGGCGAGCATCGTCCGGCGCCGGTCCCACCTGCGGACCGCGCGGGTCGCGAGCGGTCCGCCGAGCGCTGCCGGGAGGAGGCGCAGCGTGAGGATCCCGCCCACCGCGGTCGGCGAACCCGTGAGCTCGAGTGCCAGGGCCATGAACGCGACGGTGCCCATCCAGTCGCCGAGCCCCGAGACGGCCTGCCCGGCGAGGAGCTCACGGAACCCGGGGCGACGGATCAGCGCGGCGGTGCTCACGGCCGGCGCGTCCACTCGTCGGCGCGTCCCGCGACCATCACCCGGGATCGCGATCGAACACGAGGCGGTGCGCGTACACACGCCAGCTGTGCACCGCGGGCGAACCGTTGCTCGTGATCCGCTTCACCAGCATCGGCAGCGCGACGGCTCCCCCCACCAACGCGCCACAGCCACCATCCGTCAGCGCGAGCACCGGCGTGAGCGCCGCCTGCCCGACGAACGCCCCGGCGCCCGACTGACGCATCGCCCGGCCGAGCAACCACGGGCCCACCAGCACCGGGATCCCCACCCACGCGTTCACGCCGAGCGCCCCGAGCGCCGGGCCGATGCCACGCCCACCCTGGCCGCGGAGGAACGGTGACCAGTTGTGCCCCGCGATCGCGAGCCCGCCGGCGATCGCGGCAGTCGTCGGTCGGCTGCCACCTGCCAGCAGCGGCGCGGCGGCGCCCTTCGCCACATCCAGGATCCCTCCCACCACGAGCCAGCGGAACCCCGCTACCCGGTAGAGGCCCGTGCCCGACACCGTGCCTGTGCCCTCGTTGCGCAGGTCGACGCCGCGTGCGCGCGTCGAGATGACGTTCGCGACCGGGATCGAGCCCAGCGCGAATGCAAGGAGCAGGACCCCTGCCTCGGTCACGCCGTCATTCTGCCTGCCCACCCGAGCAGGCGCGGACCGGAACGTGCGTGGGGGCGCGCTATGCGGCGAGCGGCGCGACGAGCTGCGGGTTAAATGCCTGCGAGAGGAGTCGCTCGACGGTGAGGACGGCCTGGCTCAGCGCGACCCTCGGGGTCGCCGGGCACGGGATCGCCGACTCCGTCACGGCCGGCACGGGTTCCCCGGGCTCCGACACGGCGAAGCGGGCGCAGACGCCACGGATGACACGTCGACCGGTCGAGTCCGGCACGTAGCAGACGACGCGGATCGCGCCGTCGCCGACGGTCGCGCCCTCGGGGACGACCACGGTGACGCCGCCGGTGGCCGCGACGGTCCCGTCGGGCGCGAGCAGCTCGAGGCGGTAGGCGCTCGACTGCTGGCACTCGGTCGTGCCGGCGGCGTCGGTCCCGGCCAGGGAGTAGCCGATGTCGGTCCCGGCAGGCCCCGCGCTCGGGGACACGGTCGAGATCGAGACGGTGTCGGGTGCGGCACCGGCGGGCGCGACGAGCGCCGCGACCGCGATGACGACAACACCGATGGCAGACAGACGACGCACGGAGGCTCCTTCGACCGGGGGGTCAAGTGTGGGGCCTGCGGATGGGGTCGAGTCAAGCCGGGGCACGCGATGCCCCGTCGGGCCGACTCCCTACACGGGGGCCGGGGCAGGTAGCGTGCGTCGCCGTGACGACATCCCCCCGCTCCTCCCGTCCGCACGCTCGTCGTTCCCGTCGGATGGCGGTGGTGCTCGCGACCGCGGCGGCGGTCGTGCTCCCGGTCTCGGCCGCGGGCGCGGCGACGCCGCCGCCGAAGTGGGCCAAGGCGGTCTGTGGGGCAACGTCTACCTGGGTCACGCAGGTCGCCAAGGCGGCCGACCTCGCGGCGGCGACCGTCCCGGAGTCGGCCGACTCCGTGCAGAAGTCCCTCGGCAAGCTCCTCGCGACCACGGTGAAGCGCACTGCCGCGGTCCGCAAGAAGCTCACGAAGGCCGGCACGCCCCGGGTCCCCAACGGGAAGCAGATCGCGGCCACCGTGAAGGAGGGCTTCCGGCAGGTCGAGAGCTCGTTGAAGCAGGCGAAGAAGAGCCTCTCGGCGGCGTCGACGACCGACCCGATCGCCTTCACGACGACCGCGCGCGGTGTGCAGGACGCGATGGAGTCGGGGCTCGAGAGCATCCAGGCGGCCTTCTCGGCCACCCGCGACGCCGATGCTGCCGCACTGCTCAAAGCATTCGAGGCCAACTCGAGCTGCGCGTCCATCACGGGCTGAGCGTCAGGGGCTGAGCGTCGTCGGCACCGCCTCCGGTGCGGCCGACGACCGCGGCAGCCGGGGCGCGAGCCACTCGAAGACCAGGCGTCCTCCTTCGGGATCGAAATGCACTCCGTCGTAGCGAAGGGTCTGCCCATCGACGACGTTCGAGTACGACCCGTCGGGTGAGACGAGCTCGTTGATGTCGACGAGGACGACGTCGACGTCCTTGCGCCGCTCGACGTATCGCTCGAGCAACGAGTTCCAGTGGTCGATGCGCGACGGATCATCTTCCGCCCACTCGACCTGCTGACCGACCTGCTGGCGGCGCTCGTTGTAGGGAGCGGTGAGCAGGACGACCTTCCCGCCACCGGCGCGGAGGATGTCGACGCCGAGGCCGAGCTGCTGGAGGAGGTACCGATCGGAAGCACGACTGCCGAACGGGAGCGCGACGCCGTCGACCTCGAGATCCGAGACGACGAAGACGTCAAAGAGCACGATCGACACGGCCGGCGATGTCTCGGACAGGTAGCCCTCCCACTGCGCAGGCCAGTCGTCGCACGACGGCTCCGTGTCGGTCCACAGATCGCCCCGCAGGACGCGGGCCCGCTGGGCGAGCCCGCAGGCGAGCTGTGCACGGTTGGAGAACTCGATCCCCGCGGCGCTCGCGGCGCGGTCGAACCCGTCGCCCATCGTCTTCGCCACGGAGTCTCCGACGAGCAGCACGGGAGACGGTGGAGGCCCCGCAGCGACCGACGTGGTGGGCGTCGCCACCTCGGCCGCGACGGTCCCCGTGGTCGTGCCCCGCAGCGCCGGCACCAGGAGGAACACCAGCACGAGGGCGGCGGCGAGCGCGGGGACCAGCAGCGCCGACCGCCGGTCGAGGCGCAGCATCGTTCCCCGGCGGACCGGGAGCTCGATCACGAAGTACGACGCCAGCGCGATCCCGAACGTGAGCACGAGCCGCACGGCGAGGAGCCCGTAGCCGTCGATCCCCATGCGCTCGGGGGTCAGCGTCAAGTAGATCGGCCAGTGCCACAGGTACAGCCCGTAGGAGACCTTCCCGATCCCGCGCATGACCCGCGGGGCGAGCACGGCACGCACGACGTTGCGCCGCGGTTGGACGGCAGCCGCGATCACTGCCGCGGTCGCGACCGCCACCAGCAGGTACCCGCCGCGGTACATCCACGCCGCCGAGTCGCGAACCGCGACGAGCGCGATCACGAGCACGATCGATCCAGCGAGACCGGCGCGGACGCACGACGCGGTGCGCACCCGCGCACGACTCGTCCGGACCCGCAGCAGCAACGCGGCGAGCGCCGCGCCCACGAGCAGCGCCTGCGCCCGCGTGTCGGTCCCGTAGTAGACGCGTGAGGGATCGGATCCCGCCCGGAACAGGACGGCCATCAGGACCGCCGACGCGACGGCCGCGATCGCGAACCCCTGCTGCAACGTGCGCAACCGTGGCCGCCACCGGAGCAGGAGCGTCACGAGAAACGGCCACACCAGGTAGAACTGCTCCTCGATCGCGAGCGACCACATGTGCCGGAACGGTGACGGCACCCCGAACTGGTCGAAGTACCCCTGGCCGCTGAACACGAACCGCCAGTTCGCCACGTAGCCGATCGACGCGAACGCATCCCCGCGGATCCGACCAAGCTGCTCCGGGGCCACCACCAGCGCCGCGTACATCGCGATCCCGAGGAACACGAGCCCCAGCGCCGGGAGCAACCGGCGTGCCCGCCGGATCCAGAACGACGTCAGCGCGATGCGCCCGGTGCGGCCGAACTCGACGAGGAGCAGCGTGGTGATCAGATATCCCGAGAGGACGAAGAACACGTCCACGCCGAGGTAGCCACCGCGCAGCCACCCGACACCGCCGTGGTACCCGAGCACGGCCAGGACCGCGACTGCACGGAGCCCGTCGAGCGCGGGCTGGTAGTCGATCGTGCTGTCCGCGCGTCCTTGCTCGGACACCCGCCGACCCGAGGTCTCAGACGCGATCGACGCCGAAGGTGTCGCAGCGATCGGTGTCGCCCGACGAGTAGCCCCGCTCGAACCAGCGCTTGCGCTGCTCCGACGTTCCGTGGGTGAACGACTCGGGGTCGACACGCCCGGTCGTCTCGCGTTGGATCCGGTCGTCGCCGACCCCCGCAGCCGCGGCGAGCCCTTCGTCGACATCGCCCTTCTCGAGGAGGTCGCGTTCGTACGTGCTGTGCGCCCAGACCCCGGCATAGCAGTCGGCCTGCAGCTCCTGGCGGACGGAGAGCTCGTTCGCGTCGTCGGGGTTGCGCTGCTGCTGGCGCCGTACGTCGGCGTTGATCCCGAGGACGTTCTGGACAAAGTTGATCGGGAACGGCAGACCGCCGAGCCCTCCCCCGCGCGCGGGCCCCTGCCCGCGTCGGTCCTCGATGTTCGTGCTGCGACGTCCCGGCTTCCAGCGCACCATGTCAGCTCGCCATCCTGCTCAGACGGACACCTTCGTCCGCCGCACCCGACGCAGCCAGCGACGCGTGCGGCCCGGCGCGAGCCAGCGCGCCCGCTCGGCCACCTGCACCACGTTGGTCATGACCTCGCCGAAGTGCTTCGGGTCGGCGAGCAGCCAGTTGTGGCCCCCGGGCACGGAGATGGTCGGCGCGCTACCGAGGGCCTCGCACAGGGCCTCGACCGACGCCTCGGTGACGATCCGGTCGCGGGGCGACCAGACGACCACGACGGGCAGACCACGACGGTCCAGCACCTCGAGCTCCGCGGTGAGGTCGGCGTCGCGCGCGAGCCGGGCCGCGTGCACGAACGCGCGGGGATCGAGGACGAAGTTGGGCAGGGCTTCCGAGACGACCACCGGCAGCACCTTGGCGAGCTGGAGGGGCCGCCCGAGGTCGGCCGAGAAGTGCAGACCCCAGTCCCACAGCGGTCGGTCCGCCATCGCCTTGACGAGCTCGCCGTCGCGGGTCCAGGTCGCCCCGCCGATCGCGTTCACGAGCACGAGCGCACCCACCCGGTTCGGATGGTCGTGCGCGGTCATGATCCCGACGCCGCCACCGAACGAGTGCCCGACGATCATCACCGGCTCGGTGATCTCCATGGCGTCGAGGAACGCCGCGACCCAGCCCGCGTACCCGTGGAGGTGCGCATCGTCGGGCGGGAGCGCTGCAGTCCCGCTGAACCCGGGAAGTGCGGGGGCGAGCACCCGCACTCCGCTCGCGGCCAGGCCCCGCACAGCGTCGCGGTACGCGCGGTGGCTCAGCCCCCACCCGTGCAGGAACACGACGGTCCGACCCTCACCGGCCTCGAGGCAGGCTGCGGCCCGACCCGCGACGCGAAGGCGCCGCCACCGGACCCGCGGATGGCGCGGGGCTGTCGGCCTGTCGGACGCGTCGTCAGGATCGGGTGTCTCGAGCGATCGGCCCACGACTCGACCGTAGGCGAGGCCGAGGGCGCTCGTCCGCACCCGGGGCTGCGCACGGGCGGCCGTCAGGAGTACCGGATCTCCTTGCCGGCCGACTCGCCGTGGTTCGCGACCGCGTCGGCGAGATCGGCGACGAGCGCGTCCACCGCTTCGGCGTGCACGGGCGAGAGCATGAGGTGCAACCCCGGAGGATCAACGTTGCGATTGAGGTTCCAGCCCCTCGCGTCCATCACGTCGCCGACCGCGTAGAGATCGACCGTGTCGGAGCGGAACGCGAGCACCGGGCCGACAGGGTCGCCCACGATCTCGACGTCTGGCATCGCTTCGACGGCGGCGCGCACCGTGGCCACGGTCTCCATGAGGCCGCGCATGATCTCGGTGTACCCATCGATGCCGAGGTGCGTGAGCACCGCCCAGGCTGTCGCGATCGGTGCAGCCGGCCGCGCGCCGGCCATGGCGGCGGAGCCGTAGAGCCCTGCCGGCCACTGGTCGTAGAC